>JAYTMV010000116.1:0-5937 GCA_043728175.1 Sphingomonadales bacterium | reverse complement strand
TTGACGGGCAAAACCCCGCATCCTCTGTTTGACACCCAAATTGCGGCAATGGCGCTTGGTCAGGGTGAGCAGGTTGGTTATTCCAATCTCGTCGATAGCTGGCTTGGCATCACGCTTGATAAGGGCGCACGTTTCACCGATTGGGCGCGGCGTCCGCTTGATAAGCGCCAGATTGACTATGCAATTGGTGACGTCACGCACCTCTCGACGATCTTTCCCAAAATGCTCGACAAATTGCGCAGGCTCAATCGCGGCGGCTGGCTTGATCAAGAGATGGAGCGGCTCGCCGATCCCGCAAATTACGCCGCTGACCCAGCGCTCGCGTGGAAACGGGTTAAAGTGGTTGGCCGCAAGCCCGAATTGCTCGGTCGGCTGAAAGCACTTGCGGCGTGGCGCGAAAGTGAGGCGAAATCCAAAAACCTTCCGCGCGGACGTATTGTCAAAGATGAAACGCTGGCCGATATCGCCGCGCATCCACCCAAAGCACAAAGCGACCTTGCCAAGGTGCGCGGGCTTTCACCGACATGGGCGGCAAATGATATTGGCGGGCGAATGATGGCAGCGCTTGCGGCGGCCACTCCAATGCCAGCCGATGAAATGCCAATGCGCGATGACCGCAAGCCGGGCCTTGGCAAAGAAGGCGCGTTAGTCGCGGATTTACTGCGGCTGCTGCTCAAAATCCGTGCCCGCGAAATCAATGTCGCCGCGCGGCTGCTGGCGCGTTCGGACGAACTTGAACTGCTCGCGGCGGGTCAACGCACCGGCCTCGCGATACTCGAAGATTGGCGTTTCGAACAGTTCGGCCGTGACGCCCTCGAACTTGTTGAAGGTAAACTCGGCTTCGCCGTGCGTGATGGGAAAATGGTGATGTCCCGGATTGAGGGAGCGGAGTAGGGCAATCAAACGACAGCCGTCATTGCGAGCGAAGCGAAGCAATCCAGTTCCAATTTCGGGAGTCTGGATTGCCGCGTCGCTTTGCTCCTCGCAATGACAATCCGACTTAAAGTCATTAGCCTCTAGGCCAGAGGACGCTCCAAAACATCAGCTTTGAATTCCGTTGCGTCAAATGGCTGAGGCTCGCCACTGTCTTCACCTTCAATCAGTGCCGCCCGGATCACCTCATACCCTGCATGACGCTCTTGCTCGCGGCGAATGAGCGCACGAATATATTCGCTGTCATTTGTATAACCGCCGCGCCCGATCTGAGCCTTAACCCACTGATCCTGTGGGGCCGTAAGCGTGATAGTTTTCCGAACTGTTCCGATCGACATCAATTCACTCGCACCAATCATCATAAGATTGGTGCGTTTTAGCGTAAAAGGGTGGAAACTTCAAGCGCTGACCTATCTACCCCGCAACCTTATGCAACTCATTGAACGGAATATTCTTATCTGGCCGTTTGTCTCCCGGCAGGCCAAGTACCCGTTCTGCGATGATATTCCGCAAAATCTCGTCAGTGCCGCCTGCAATCCGCAGGCCTGCTGAATAAAGATAGGTTTGCTGTAACTTGGCGAGATGCGGCAGCGCGTCTTGATCGCCTTGGATCAGCCCCGCGCCTTCGGCCATGTCAGCAGCGAAGCTGCCCATATCCTGCATCATTTTGGCGACAACAACCTTTGATATGCTCGACTCGGGCCCCGGCGTCCGTCCTGATGACAGCGCTGAGATCGTCCGCATCCGTGTGAGCGCGATACCGCGATCCTGAATATACACGTCGGCAATTTTCTGGCGGACATGGCTTTGCTCAAGCGCATTGCCTTCTTCAGTATCAATCGCCTTGGCCAGCTCGATCATTTCCTTGACGCCGGGCGCCGTCGCTGGCTTACCGCCAACCGCAACGCGTTCGTGCATCAATGTCGTGAGCGAGACTTTCCAACCATCGCCAACCTCACCCAGCCGGTGGCTATCCTTCACGCGGACATCGGTGAAGAATACCTCGTTGAATTCCGAACTCCCCGCCATTTGCTTGATTGGGCGTACTTCGATGCCGGGGTCTTTCATGTTCACAATGAACATCGTCAGCCCCTTATGCTTTGGCGCCGACGGATCGGTACGCGTCACGACAATCCCAAAATCGCTATGCTGCGCGCCGCTTGTCCAGACTTTCTGGCCGTTGATCACCCAATCGTCGCCATCGCGCTCTGCTTTGGTGCGGATGCCCGCTAGGTCAGACCCTGCCGAGGGTTCGGAGAAGAGCTGACACCATACTTCTTCGCCGCGCATCGCTGGCTCAAGATAGCGTGCGACCACCTCTGGCTGACCGTGGGTGAAAACCGTCGGGATACACATGCCAAGGCCAATGGCGTAAAGCCCAGTTGGCACATGATATTTGCTCTCTTCCTGATTGAAGATGATCTGCTGCATCGGCGTTGCGCCCTGCCCGCCGAGCGCCTTTGGCCATGTGATGCCGACATAGCCCGCGCTATATTTGATTGTCTGCCATGCCTTGGCGCGCGCCACGCCGTCTCCGCCTGTGACAGGCTCACGGTAGTTGGCAGCGGCGGTCGCAAGCCAGGTACTGATTTTCGCGCGATAAGCGGCTTCTTCGGGGGTATCATCAAAGTTCATCGGTTGATCCTTTAAGCAGCAAGTTCGGTGTTGCGCTGTTCAAGCGCACGGACGAGGGCGTCTGACCAGAAGCCCCGCGAGCCAAGACTAAGCGCAAGTGTGCGCGCCCGGCGGTAGAAAAATTGGCAATTGCTTTCCCAGGTAAAACCAATTCCGCCGTGAAGCTGAACATTTTCCTCAGCGGCAAATTGATACGCGTCAACGGCGGCAACGCGCGCGCCGGCGGCCGCCTGTGCCAATTCAGGTGCGCCCGTTGAAAGCGCCCATGCACCGTAATAGGCATGGCTGCGCGCCAGTTGGTTCTTGATATACATATCGGCACAACGGTGTTTCACCGCTTGATATCCACCGATTTTATTGCCGAACGCAATACGGTCTTTTGCATAAGCGACCGCCATATCCATCGCCGCATCGGCTCCACCGACGCCTTCAAACGCGAGCAATACCGCGCTGCTGTGCAAGAATTTCGCGCGGAGTGCTACCGCCGCATCGCCGCTTGCAAGCACGGTACACGGCGCGTCTGCGAAGCTAAGCGTTGCTGATTTGCGAACAAGATCAATCGTTTCGCAGGCTTCTCGTGTGACGCCCGGCGCTGACAAATCAACCAGCGCAATCACGAGGCCGCCACTGGCATCACTCGCCGTGACAATCGCGAAATTGGCGACCATGCCGTCTGCCACGGGGCGCTTGGCCCCACTGATTTTACCGCCATCGAACCGAAGCTTAGGCGAAGCGATCGGATTGGCCGACGTGCCCTCAATCCAGCCAACCGTGCCAATTGCCGAACCATCGGCGAGCTTTGGCAGCCACGCCGCCTGTGCCTCACTATGGCCGCTCGCGATCAAAAGCTCAGTCGCCATCAGCACTGACGATGTAAACGGCACTGGCGCAAGCGCACGGCCAAGTTCCTCAGCGAGCACACATAGCTCAAGCACTGAAAGCCCTAGCCCACCGTGCTCCTCGGGAATCCGAAGGCCAGTCCAGCCGAGCGCAACGATTTTGGCCCACAATTCCGCGTCATGCGGCGTATCACCGTCCATCACTGCGCGCGCCATGTCATAGCCCGCCTCAGCGCTCAGAAATTTGCGCGCCTCATCGCGAAGTGCCTCTGCGTCTTCGGAAAATTGGAAATTCATGGGGCTCGGATCCTCTCGCCATTTTTCACTGTTGGATCATGCGATGGCATAGGCCGTGCCCCGCTTCAAGCGGTGAAGCGACCGACCACCGCTTCCGTAGCGGAAGCCAAAGCCAACTCTGTGGATTGCTTAATCTTTTACCCTGTGGGTCGTTGCTCATTGCGACACTGCGTTTCGAATCGGACATGTCTCACGTTATGCAAGATGAAGCCTCCACCTCGTTGCAGGAAGATCATGCTTCCAGAATACCGTCGCGTGAGCAGCGTTCGGGGCGGTTGTTTAGCTCTACCATGGGCATACCCGGCCTTGGTGAGCGGCCTGTTACGATCCGAAACTTGTCACCCAGCGGTGCTGGCCTGCGCTCAGACAAGCCGCCGCCGATTGGTACTATGATCATCCTCGCCCTTGGCCATTACGGAAACGTAAACGCCCGCGTTCGCTGGGTCGAAGGACGGCTTTTTGGCGTTACATTGGCAGAGGAGATTGATCCAGAAAGCTTCAACTTCGCTGCCAAATCATGGGGCGATGTATCGAATGGCCATACCGCCCATTGTGTCGCCGACCGCTTCCGCCCCGAAACCAACACCTATCGCCCCGGCTTTCGACTGCGTTGATGACAGCTAATTGACAGGGTAGACGCTGCCCCGCGGCCTGTTTAATCACAAAACGTGGACGACTGGCCTTCCTTCTTATTCGGCGCGGTGATTGGCGGCGTCCTGATGCTTGTGCTGACGCTCCGGCGACGGCGGCGTGAGGCAAAGCGGGTTGATTTGGTCGCGCCGCCTGCACCGCTGCCAGAGATTCCCCCCGAAATCCGTAGCGCTGTGCTTAAGCTGCGCGCCGAGGGGAAACTGATCAGCGCTGTCAAACTCCTACGCGAGCGGATTGATGTCGATCTCAAAACCGCCAAGGATATCGTCGAACAAATTCGCTAACTCAGCGCGCGTTTCATCACCAGCAATGTGGTGCGATCAGTCTTCAAGCCATTATCGAGCGTAATTTCGCCAACCCTCACAAAGCCCCACCGTTCATAGGCGCGCCACGCCCATTCGGCGCGCTCCATAGAGTCAAGCCACAGATACGCCGCACCCGCAGCGCGCGCCTCAGCTTCTGCTGCATACAAAAGCGCACGACCAACCCCGGCCCCACGCACTGAACCAAGCATATAGATTTTGCCAACTTCAGCCCCGCCTGCTTCACCGCTTATCGGGTCAGGCGTATCAAGCCGCATTGTCAGGAAGCCAACTGGCGCACCGCCCATCTCCGCCACCCAAATCCGCGCTTCGGGCAACGCAAAAAACGCCTCAAACGCTGCGGCGCCAAACCCCTGCAAATAGGCATAATAAGCCGCAGGCGTTTCCCACCAATCACCATAAGCTTCGGCATATGCGGCGGGGCCAATCAGGCCAAGCATAGGAATATCAGACGGCGTCGCGCGGCGGATGGTAAGCATATCGACTGGTTAAGCGAGAGTGGTATAGGCTTGCAAGCCAATCACTCATAAGCCCTTCCCTTGAATGCCACGCTGCGCTGTATTATATCGGCATTACACCAATCACAAGGAACCCAACATGGCAGGCAAAGGCAAAAAAGCGGCAAAGGCAAAAGCTGCGGATAAAAAGATGAAGTTCAAAGTGCCCAAGGATATCGGCGGCGTCAAAATCCCCAAGGAACTGCGGCGTGAGGGCGATAAGCTGATCGAGGCGATCCGCTTTGCGATCACCAGCCAAGCGACGGCAGCGGCGTTTACCGCACTCTCCCGGCTCAACACCAACCCGAACCGCAATCGCGGCTGCGCTGATCGGTGATGCTACTCAGCGGCACTTGTCACTGCGGCGCGGTGTGCATCACGATCCCGCGCAAGCCCGATTATTTGAATGACTGCAACTGTACGCTCTGCACAAAACACGCTGGTCTCTGGGGCTATTACGACCCCGCCGAGGTCAGCTTCAGCGGCGAGACCCTAACCTACACCCGCGCCGACATGCCAGAACCCGCCATAGGCACCCACTTCTGCGGCACCTGCGGCTGCACAACGCATTGGCGGCTCCTTGAGACATTCGCCGCCACCCATCCCGAAATGCCCCCAAGAATGGGCATCAACATGCGCCTGTTTGAGGTGGAAGTGGTAGAAGGGGTCGAGGTGCGGTTAGTTGATGGGCGGGCTTGGTGACATTATATATACGCGAATGCTATTCGGTTTGGATAGAATTCTCAAATTCTTCAAAAATCG
>JAYTMV010000115.1:0-2951 GCA_043728175.1 Sphingomonadales bacterium | reverse complement strand
TTGCATCCGCTTAAAAACGGCCTGCGTCGCGGGTATTAGAAAGACCAAAGGCATAATGGCCGTCCATTTCCACGAAGAAGATTTGCCCGAAAACATGCTCAGCGCTGGCCCGGTTGCGGTTGACACCGAAACAATGGGATTGCACCCAGGGCGTGACCGGCTTTGCCTCGTCCAAATTTCGGATGGCAGCGGCGACGAACATCTCGTGCGCTTTGGCCCTGACAGCAACTACGCCGCGCCCAATCTTAAGGCTGTGCTGGCTGATCCGAATCGACTCAAGCTTTATCATTTCGCACGCTTCGATCTGGCGTCGATCCACGCTTATTTGGGGATTATGGCTGCACCGGTTTATTGCACCAAGATCGCCTCGCGGCTGGTGCGCACTTACACAGACCGTCACGGCCTCAAGGAGCTTGTCCGTGATGTTGTCGGGATTGATATTTCAAAGCAGCAGCAATCTTCGGATTGGGGCGGGCCAGTGATCAATGATGCGCAGCGCGATTATGCTGCGTCCGATGTGCGCTATCTCCACCGGATGAAAGAGGCGCTTGATGCACGGCTGATCCGTGAAGGCCGGATGGCAATGGCGCAGGCGTGCTTCGATTTTCTGCCGCACCGCGCGATGCTTGACCTTGCCGGATGGCCCGAGATCGATATTTTTGCTCATGCCTAATGCCCCATCTAACACACGCGAAACGACCGCGCGCCAGCGCTGGGCAGCACCGGGAAGCCGGCATGACTGGATGATCCGTTTTTCGCGAATCATCCTGCCCTCCGGCGTTGGTGTGCTTGCGGCCATCCTGATCCTTGCCCCGCTGTCGGCACGCGGCGATATCAGTTTCGTTCTTGCCAAAGACAGCGTTGCCCTCGCCAAGGAACGAATGCGCCTCACCGCTGCCACCTATCGCGGCGAAGATGGCAAGGGACAGCCATTCGTGCTGCGCGCTGGGTCTGCGGTGCAAACTTCATCGCTTGATCCAGTCGTGCGGCTGGGTGATTTATCGGCTAACATTGCGCTTGCCGATGGCCCAGCGACGCTCAAAGCCGATGCCGGTCGCTATGATATGAACCGCGAAACGCTGATGATTGACGGCCCGATCAATTTCACCGCTGCTGACGGTTTCCAGCTTGATACCCGCGACGTTGCGGTGGGCCTCAAAACGCGCAAGCTTGCGAGTGGCGGCCCTGTCAGTGGGCGTTTGCCGATTGGCACCTTCACCGCGAACCAGATTAGCGCCGATCTGAACGCACGCACCGTCGTGCTTGAGGGGCGCGCACGCTTGCATATTACCCAGCGTAGGGGCAAATAAGGCTATGCGCCACCTCACGCCCGTCCTCTTCGCACTTGTCCTTGCCGTTCCCGCCTCAGGACAAGCGCTCAAAGATCATAACGCCAAAGCCGATGTGTTTTTTGATGCCGACCGAATCGAAGTCCAAGACCGCGCCGACCGCGCGATCCTTTCGGGCAATGTCCGTGTCCGCCAAGGGCCGCTAACGCTTAATGCTGCACGGTTGACCGTTGCCTATGCCAAAGCCGGCGGCAGCAATCGCGGCGGGGTTGATGTTGAACGGCTTGATGCGACCGGCGGCGTCGTTGTGACCAGCGCGACCGAAACCGCGCGCGGCGATATCGCGATTTATGATCTCACTCGCCGGATCATCACCATGCTCGGCGATGTCACACTCGTTCAGCGTCAGAATGAATTGCGCGGCGGGCGGTTGGTGATTGATCTTAATACCGGGCGTTCAGTCGTTGATGGTCGCAGCATTGCCGGCGCGCCTGATGGCGCCATCGGTACCGGTGGCAATGGCCGCGTTTCGGGCCGCTTTACTGTGGCACCGCGCGATGAAGGTTCGGATAAGTAAAGCGCTTGCGGGCTTTAACGCGTGATAATGCAGTGATTTTTCGACAAACAGTCTCACGCGCCCGCCTGACAGGCTCGCGCAACGCGAAAAGTCATGCAATAAGCTTGCCAAGCTTTCAAAATTAACCATTTGCAAACCAAGAATCGATAGCAAAACCGCAGGAACAATGATGAACGACATCCAAACCCGTGAGCGCCCCGCGCAAGAAACTGCTGATGATCAGGCAGGGCTTTCGATCATTTCGATCGCCAAATCCTATGATAACCGTGTTGTCCTCTCCGATGTGTCGCTTTCAGTTGGGCGCGGAGAAGTTGTCGGGCTGCTTGGCCCCAATGGCGCGGGCAAGACGACCTGTTTTTATTCGGTCATGGGTCTGGTCAAGCCCGACGCAGGCCGCATCCTGCTTGACGGCGCGGACATCACTGCGCTCCCAATGTACCGCCGCGCGATCCTTGGGCTTGGCTATCTCCCCCAGGAAACCTCAATCTTTCGCGGGCTTTCGGTTGCCAAGAATATCAGCGCCGTGCTTGAATTGGTTGAGCCAGATAAAGCCGCGCGCGCCGACCGGCTTGAATTTCTGCTGAGCGAGTTTGGCCTTGAGAAACTGCGCGATTCAGCGGCTATGGCGCTTTCGGGTGGTGAACGGCGGCGCTGCGAAATCGCCCGCGCACTTGCCGCCAATCCGTCAATCATGTTGCTTGATGAACCCTTCGCCGGGATTGACCCTCTGTCGATTTCGGACATTCGCGATTTGATCAAGGATCTCAAAAAACGCGATATCGGCGTGCTGATCACTGATCACAATGTCCGTGAAACGCTCGAAATTGTTGACCGCGCCTGCATCATTTATGACGGTCGCGTGCTGTTCGCTGGCAGCCCAGAAGCACTTGTTGCCGATGAAAATGTCCGCCGTCTCTATCTCGGCGAAAGCTTCAGTCTATAACCATGGCGATGGGGCCGCGTCTTGATTTAAGGCAAAGCCAGTCGCTGGTCATGACGCCGCAATTGCAGCAAGCAATCCGTTTGCTCGCACTTTCAAATCTTGAGATTGAGGCGTTCCTTGCTGAGGAAATTGAGAAAAACCC
>JAYTMV010000114.1:0-11057 GCA_043728175.1 Sphingomonadales bacterium | reverse complement strand
CGCTGAAGTCATCGCCTCAGATTTGCGCGGTAGCGGCTTGTTCAAACCCGCTGGCCCGGCTGGCCTTAAGGGCGTTGCCTTCGAAGAAGTGACTAAGCCAGAATTTGACCATTGGTCGGGCAAGGGTGCCGAGGCACTGGTTCAGGGCTTTGTCCGCGCAAACCCCGACGGCGCGATTACGGTTGGCTGCTATCTTTACGATGTTGCGCTGAAATCGGAACTTACGCGCGCTGGTTATGTGGTCTCCCCTGCTGACTGGCGGCGTGCGGCGCATAAATGTGCTGATGCGATCTATGCCAAGCTATCAGGCGAAAGCCCGTTCTTTGACAGCCGCATCGCTTACATCGCCGAAAGCGGCTCCAAAGACCGGCGGGTGAAGCGACTTGCGATCATGGATTCGGACGGGGCTAACCACCGCTTCATCACCAATGGGCAGACGCTTGCGCTCACCCCGCGCTTTTCGCCCGATTATAAGTCAATCCTATATTTGAGCTATCTCAACAACCGCCCACGTATTTTCATTTATGATATCACCAGCGGTAAACAGCGCCTCGTCACTGAAAGCGCGAACCCGACCTTTGCCCCGCGCTTTTCACCAGATGGTAAAACGGTTCTCTATTCAATGGCGATTGCGGGCAACACTGATATCTACCGTATTTCAGCAAATGGCGGCACCCCGCAGCGGCTGACCAACACCCCCGGCATTGATACGGGCGGCAGCTACTCCCCTGATGGCAAGCGGATCGTGTTTGAAAGCGATCGTTCGGGTGGTCAGCAAATCTATGTAATGAACGCCGATGGTTCGGATCAGCAGCGGATCAGCTTTGGCGGCGGTCGCCATGCAACCCCCGAATGGAGTCCGCGCGGTGATTTGATCGCTTTCACCAAGATCGCCGGCAATTTTCGGATTGGCGTGATGACGCCGAGTGGTAATGGTGAAAAACTGCTCACCGAAACATGGCAAGATGAAGCACCAAGCTGGTCTCCAAATGGCCGCGTGATCCAGTTTTTCCGCACCGCAAAGGGATCGGGCAAGGCCAGTGTTTGGCAGGTGGATCTAACGGGTGTTAATGAACGGCGGATCCCGACGCCAATCGAAGGTTCTGACCCCGCTTGGGGGCCGCTGCTTCCGTGAATTTGAGAGGAGTTTTTATATGATCAAAACCCGCAATAGTCTTATGATCGCAGTCGCGCTGATCGCGCTTTCGGCGTGCGCAAAAAAACGGGTTGAACTCCCGCCCGCGCCAATTGGGACGCAGGGTGACGGCCAAGCAACCACGCCAACGCAGCCATCGGGGCCGACGCCGGGCAGTCAGGAAGATTTTGTGGCGAGCATTACCGCCGACCGGATTTTCTTTGATACCGATAAGTTTGATGTCGACGGTGAGGATCAGGAAGTGCTCCGCAGCCAATCCGCATGGCTCGCCAAATATCCCAATAAGCGCGTGACGATTGAAGGCCATGCCGATGAACGCGGCACCCGTGATTATAACATCGCGCTTGGTGAACGACGGGCCAATTCAGCGAAGAATTTCCTTGCCTCACTCGGTGTGGACGCTGCGCGGATTTCAACAATCAGCTACGGCAAAGAACGCCCCGATGCGCTTGGTTCAGACGAGGCAAGTTGGGCCCGAAACCGCCGCGCGGTAACGCTGACGGTGGAGTAAGTTAGAGTCGAAGCTGGCCGATAACGACCAAAAATCATCTAACGCTATACCCTGTTTAGCCACGCGCTTTGGTGTAGGGGATAAATTCGCCGAGGATGCAGGCTGGGCCTTCAAAGCCAAGCGTGAGATCAACAACACGCGCGACATCGCCGCTGCACAGCCGATCAGTCGGAATACGCGTAATCAGCGCGCGCCCATCACGAAGCCCGGAACAACCGCCGCGCGGCTTGTTCACATAAAAGCGGTTGGTTGAAATGCGGTAGATAATCGCGTTCTCGCCAATATTCTGGCTACGATCAATATCCCTAAGAGAGATACAACTGACAGGCTTCCCAGCAACTTTGCCAGCGATGGCTTTTTCAAGCGCGGCGGCTTCTTTCGCTGCGCGCTCTTCCTGCGCAGGGCTTGCTGCAACCACTGCGGTTCCGATTAGGCCAATGGCGGCGAGTGATAGAATGAAACGCATGTCAGTCTCCTTTGATGAGCCGCCCCCGCGTTACCGCAAGATAGCAGCATTCAGCCCCGAAAGCTATCTTTTGCTGCCCGCCGCTGCGCAAGCTGTGCCACACTATTCGCGCGCATAAACGGATTGGTTTCACGTTCAAGCCCGATTGTGGTCGGCACGGTTGGCTCGCCGAGCGCGCGCATCGCGTCCACTGCCGCCATTCGTTTGATTAAAGCCGCATTGTCAGGCTCGGCAACGAGCGCATAACGCCCGTTGCTCTGGGTATATTCATGCGCACAATAAACCGCCGTGCTGTCAGGAAGCGCCTCCAGTTTGCGCATATTGGCGAACATCTGTTCAGCAGTGCCCTCAAACAAGCGGCCACAGCCCATTGCGAACAGCGTGTCGCCAACGAAAACAACATGCTCAGAGTCAAAGTGAAATGCGATGTGTCCGGCGGTATGCGCGGGCACATCAATCACTTGTGCTTTGGTGGTGCCGAGTGTCACCACATCACCGCCTGACACTTGCACATCAAGTGTGGGGATGCGTTCAAACTCTGCTGCTGGCCCGGTAATGATACAGCCAGTCGCGGCCTTGATCGCGGCATTACCGCCGGTGTGATCGGGGTGCCAGTGGGTGTTCCAGATGTGGGTGATTTTCCAACCAAGCGCGTCTGTCTTCGCCAGGACTGGTTCGGCGACCGCTGGATCAACCACCATCACCTCCCCCGATGTGTTTTCACGCACCAGCCAGATATAATTGTCCGACAGCACCGGGATGCGGATGATCTCCAGGCTCATCTTACCAATGTCCGGTGTTTGGCATCGACGCCCAAGGCTCTTGCGGCTCCAAATTTGGGCCAGCCTGCAACAGCTCAATTGAGATATTATCGGGTGAGCGGACAAACGCCATGTGCCCGTCACGCGGTGGACGGTTGATCGTCACCCCGCCCGCCATCAGCCGCTGGCAACTCTCGTAAATATTATCGACTTTATACGCGAGGTGCCCGAAATTGCGGCCCTCGCTATAGCCCGCCTCATCCCAATTATGCGTAAGCTCAACCTGAGCCTCTTCATCGCCGGGGGCTGCGAGGAAAATGAGCGTGAACTTTCCGGCCTCGCTATCATATCGCTTGAGTTCCTTGAGACCAAGCAATTCAAAGAAGGCGATGGTCGCGGCAGGATCGCTGACGCGGATCATGGTGTGGAGATATTTCATTCGGGTTGTATAGCCCAATTATGGCTTTGGCGCAGCCCCTGATTTTGGCGGTAGTTGCGCAAGAGCGGCGGCGGCGGCTTTGCCCGCTGGGCTATCGGGTTTGATCTTGACCGCCTCAGCCCATGACGCGCGGGCCTCTTCTTCAGCGCCTGACATCATAGCAATATTGCCGGCCTCGTTGACAACAGACGCATCATCGGGCGCGCGTTTGGTCGCCTCGATAATGTCCGCCTGTGCACGCTTGAGGTCACCGTCGCCGCGCGCGAGCGTTGCCGAAAGCAGCCAGCCAAGCGGATCGGCAGGCACAAGCTTGAGCGCGGCGTCAAGGTCTACGCGCGTGCCCTTGGTATCATTTGCCGCAAAGCGCGCGCGGGCGCGATCGAGATGCGCTTCACCAGCTTCGCCGCCTTTAAGGATGCCGCTCGCAAGCGCTGTGTCGAAATAGGCGCGCGCCTTTATAGCCTCTCGTCCGGCGAGCGCTGCATTGCCCGCCAGCACCCACAGCCGTGCCGAACGACCGTCGCCGTCAGCTTCTGATGCTTTGGCGGCTTGTTCAAACGCGAGTGCTGCACTTTGCCAGCGGTTGAGCGCTGCATAAGCCAGTCCGGTGCATTGGCGGGCAAGAACGCCGCCGCCTTTGATCCGCCACTCGCCTGCCTCATCAAGTGCTTTGGCGGGGTTGGCGCTGGCAAGCGCGACGCAGTCGGCAAAGCGCGCCGCGTTCGAGTCGGGCGCTGCTGCTGCCAGCATGGCTAAAAATAGGGTCATATCGCCTCCAGCAAGTCATTCACCGTCCGCAGCATCACCGCAATATCCTGCGGGCGCGATAGGCGGTGGTCACCGTCCTTTATCAACAGCGTCTGCACATTGGCTGAACGAAGCTGAGCGGCGACATCAAGACTGATCTGCCACGGCATGTCGGAATCGCACTGCCCGTGGATCAGCCGCACCGGGCAATCAATCGCGATTTCGCTATGCAACAGGCGATTTGCCTTGCCCGATTCCCAAAATGCGCGCGTGGTGATCATCTGGTCGTCGTAATCTGCTAATAGGCGCTCAATGTGACCGTGCTTTTCAATTAGTCCTTTCTCTTCGGATGTGTATCCCCAGTCAGTGAAATCGGCTGCGCTGGCGATGCCCACCATCCCGATCACTTGGCTTGGCAACGCACGCGCGATGAGCAGCGCCAGCCAGCCGCCCATTGATGATCCGATCAGCACCACCGGGCCACGGATCAATCGGTCGATCAGCAGCAATACATCATCGCGCCAGACGGTGATCGTGCCATCCTCAAACGCGCCCTCACTCTCACCGCAGCCTGAATAGTCGAGCCGGAGCATCGCCCGGCCTTCGCCGGTTGCCCACGCCTCAAGCTCGAGTGCCTTGCTCCCCAGCATATCCGACATATAGCCGGGCAGGAAAACCAGCGTTGGCCCCTTGCCCGGTTGGTGACGATAGGCAAGGCGGACGCCGTCAGCGCGGACAAGCCATAGCGGCGGGGTCAGATCATCCATTCGATGGTGCGCGCATCGCGGTGCGCGCCGCGTGCATCGACGATCCGTTTGTGGAGCCGATTGATAGTCGTGCTGCCAGTAGTTTTGCACCACGCGGGTATGAAGGCGTGAATGATTGCACCAAGACCGCCGATAATCATGATGACCCCAAAACTTGAGGCAACCCCAAAATGCTCACGGTAACTCTCGCCAACTTCGGCGGGGTGATCGAGGAAGAGTTTGCGGAACATTAGGGTGGTCTCCGGATTATGTTTTGGAGTCATTAGCGGCGTCTCGCGCCAGCGCATAGAGCCAAACGCGGATGGCACTGGCTAAATTGGGCGGGTTTATCGCCTCAATCCGCACGGCATCAATCCGCGCGATGAGCGCATTAAGGGGCAGGCCCAGCGACAACGCCGCCTCGTTCAGCCCGTCCCAAAATAGCGATTCGAGGCGGATCGAGGTTTCATGTCCGGCGATAGTAACTGAGCGCTTGATTGGCCCAGCGGCTGGCGGCAGTAGGCCGTCGGCAAAGCTGGCATCGGTCGGGGCGTTGGCCCCGCCGTCCGTGCCGGTTGATGCGCTCTGCGCACCGCCAGACTTCGCCTGCGGCTCCACTCTGGCTTCAACCGTCAATACATATGCTGGCCGCCGTTGATCGACAGCGTTGACCCTGTGATGAATCCGCCGTCATCCGAACAGAGAAAGCCAACCGCCCGCGCGATTTCGCTTGCCTGACCAAGGCGGCCAACCGGAATCTTTGCGACGATTTTGGCAAGCACTTCGGCGGGAACAGCGGCGACCATATCAGTATCGATATAGCCTGGGGCGATTGCGTTGACGGTCACACCCTTTTTAGCGCCTTCTTGCGCCAATGCCTTCGTAAAGCCGTGGATGCCCGATTTGGCGGCGGCATAATTAACTTGGCCGTACTGGCCTGCTTGCCCGTTGATTGATCCGATGTTGACGATCCGTCCCCAGCCGCGCTCTAGCATTCCGGGGAAGGTTGCCTTTGCCATGTTGAAACAGCCGCCAAGATTGGTATCGATCACTTCTTTCCACGCTTCATAGCTCATCCGCAGCAAGGTGCCGTCGCGCGTGATCCCGGCGTTGTTGACGACAACGTCAATCGGGCCAAGGTCAGCAGCGATCTGTGCGCAGGACGCAAGGCAGGCCTCATGGTCGGCCACATCCCACTGGTAGGTCGCGATCCCCGTCCGCTCAGTGAAGGCTTTGGCGCGCTCAACGTTGCCAGCGTAGCTTGCGGCAACGGTAAAGCCCTGCTCCTTAAGTGCGGTACTGACTGCCTCACCAATTCCGCGAGTGCCCCCGGTTACAATTGCCACACGTGCCATATCTCTCTCCTGTTGTGATTTGAGATGACGCTAGCGCGGCTTTGCCCACCCTTCAAGTTCACGCGAAAGTAAAGCTGCGAGCATGTCATTTCCGGCGGCACTATCATTGAGGCAGGGGAGATAGGCGAAGTCAGTTCCGCCCGCTTCAAGGAAGCTCTCGCGGCCCCGGATCGCGACTTCCTCAAGCGTCTCAAGATTGTCAGCAGAAAATCCGGGGGCCACCACCGCCAGCTTGCGAATGCCTTTGCCGGGAAGCGCCTCTAACGTTGCATCGGTTGCAGGCCCAAGCCATTTTGCCCGACCGAGCCGCGATTGGAACGATACGATCAGATCGCGCCCAAGTGCTTCGCCGAGTAGCCGCGCGGTCTTCTGGCACTGACAGTGGTAGGGATCACCGCGCAGCAAGGTACGCTCAGGCATCGAATGAAAACTCGCCATCACTGCGTCAGGTTTGAACGGCAGCGCTGCAAGATGCGTCTCTATGTCGGCCTTAAGCGCAGCGATATGAGAGGGATCATCATAATAAGGTGGAAGCGTACGGATTGCGGGTTGCCAGCGCATCTTGCCCAGCGTCTCAAACACCATATCGTTGACGGTCGCGGTCGTTGCGCCGCTATATTGCGGGTAGAGCGGTGCGATGAGAATGCGGTCACAGCCTTGATCCTGAAGTGCTGTCAGGAGCTGACCAATCGAAGGATTGCCGTATCGCATCGCAAAATCGACAATGATGTCCGGCCCTAGTCGCGCTTGCATCGCCTCGGTCTGGCGTTTGGTGATCACGATTAGCGGCGCGCCCTCGTCGCTCCACACTTCGCGGTAGGCGGCGGCAGATTTGCTCGGTCGGGTATTGAGGATCACCCCGCGCAAGATTGGCTGCCACAGGATCGAGGGAATCTCGACAACGCGCGGATCGGAGAGGAATTCAAGCAGATAGCGCTTCACCGCCTCAGTCGTCGGCGCATCGGGTGAACCGAGATTGACGATGAGTACACCGACTTTACCGACCCGAACCGTCGGATGATCGTCAGGCCGGATCATAACGCGCGCGCCGGGGAGAGAGGGAGTGAGCGAAAGCGCCTGCCGCTGCCTGCAAACAGTGCGTTTGCGATTGCGGGGGCAACCGCTGGCACGCCGAGTTCGCCAATCGCGCCGGGTTCGCCGTTGCTGACAATGAGTTCAACACTCATTTCAGGCATATCAGCGAGGCGCGGCAGACCGAGCTTGCCAAGCCGCTTTGGCCCCGCGATCCCGCGCTTGATGCTCACGCTATTGCCAATCGCGGCGGCCATCCCAAACAGCAGCCCGCCCTCAATCTGCTGGCGCGCAATATCAGGGTTCATCACTCTGCCAACATCAGCAACGCAGATCAGCCGCGTAACACGGACGCGCTGATCATCGCCCATCTGCGCTTCAGCAAGGACGGCGATGTGGCTGCCAAGCATTGAATGGCAGGCAATCCCCTGACCCGTGCCGGGTGCGCCGCCATCCCAGCCGCCCTTTGCCGCTGCTTTTGAAAGGCACAGAGCGAGCCGGGGGTTGCTGCCAAGCATCGCCATGCGAAATGAAAATGGCTCAATCCCGCTTTGCCGCGCGAGTTCATCAATGAAGGATTCAGTGAAAAAGGCGGTGTAGCTATGCGCGCCTGAGCGCCATTTGCCGGTTGCGACGCCAATGTCGGCAGGGTGATGATCGACCGCATAAGTTGCTAGGCTGTAGGGCGGGACAGCGCCTGCTACGGCGTGTGGACTTGCCTCACCCGCGCGGTCTCGCTGCGCTTGATCGGCAGGCAGCCCGCCTAAAGTCCGCGCGCGCATTTCGCCGAGGCCATCAGGCGCAGCAATCTTGCACAGCCAGCCATCGACCTGCCCCGCAGCCCCGAGCCTTGCGGCAAGCCGGGCTTTGGCGGGCGGGCGGAAACGGTCGTGCATCATATCTTCAGCGCGTGACCAGATCAATTGCACCGGGCGCTTGACCTTGCTCGCGATAATCGCGGCTTGAGCGGCAATTTCAATTTCATATTTGCGCCCAAATGATCCGCCGACGAGCATTGGGTGGACGGTAACATTCGCCTCATCCATCCCGATTGCTTGGGCAGCGGCGCGCGCGGCCAGCCCCGGCATTTGCGTGGCGATCCATAATTGCATCCGATCACCATCGATGGCCGCAGTCGCCGTCATCGGCTCAAGTGCCGCATGGGCTGCAAGGCCAACGTCATATTCAGCCTTGATCAGGCGCGCGCCAGCAAAGACCGTAGCAAGATCACCCGCTTCGGCGATACGCTCGCCATCGCCGTCGAGAGCCTTTGTAAGGGCAACCGCGATGTTACGGTCTTCGGCAAGGCCGCCGCGCGTTTCAAAGCGCGGGCGCATCACATCAAGCGCGCGGTTTGCCGCCCACCAGTTGGTCGCGACTGCCGCTACCCAGCGCTCATGCTCAACAATGTGAAGCACGCCGCTGATCCGGTCAGCCGCCGCTTTATCGGCCTTGATCAGGCGGCTATCGCCAAGTGGCCCCTGACGGACTGCGGCATAAAGCATGTCAGGCAGGCGGATGTCAGCGGCAAAATTGGCTGAGCCGTCAATTTTGGCCGGGATATCAAGCCGATTGACGCCGCGCCCGGCAATCCGCCCCTCGCTATCGGTGCGCAGGGCGATGTCTTTGGGCAATGTCTGCGCCGCTGCCTCATCAACCAATTCACCGAAACGTAGGCGATCATCGCCGCGTGTGACAAAACCCTGCGATGTTTCACACGCGCGCCAGTCTGCATCCCAGCGCGCTGCTGCGGCTTTGCACAGCAATATGCGCGCCGCTGCCCCCGCCTGTCGCGCCGCCACGGCGAAGCTACGCTCACTGCTTGAACCGCCCGTTACTTGCAGCGGTTCGGTTGCAAAGGGGCCATCCTGCCATTCTGCGCCAAAGAGTTGATTGGCATAAACCGGATTGAGCGGCGCTGGTTCAACGCCCACTGTCCGCCAGTCGGCCCCAAGTTCGTCAGCAATGATTTGCGGGATGAGCGTATAGCTGCCCTGACCCATTTCGATCTGCGGCACGACGATGATGACATGGCCGTCCTTGCCAATCTTGATCCACGCGTTGAGAATTGCTTCGCCGGGGGCTGCAACGAGATTGGGCGGAAAGCGGCGCGGCCATAGTGCCCACGCAATCGCAAGCCCGCCCGCAACGCCGCCACCAACGATGAGCGAGCGGCGTGACAGAGCAAGGTCAGGGATCATATCGGACAGCGGGCGCCGGTTCATCACGATCCGTTAGTGCATTTGCTGGCAATCTGGAAAGCGGTTTTACTGCTGTACTCCGCCGCGTGTTGCCATGAGTGCTTTGTGCGTTGCCTCAACTTCGCGCCAAGAGGCGAAAACGGACTTGGCTTTGTCTGGCGCACCCGTCCTGCCTAGCGCATAAAGCTGAGCATAATACCAATAGGTTATGGCAAAGCTGCCAATTGCGCGGATCATGCCAATGCTGTTCAACCAGCGCAGTGGGGCTGGCAGCAAATGAAGCTCACGTTCCCATCGTCTCAAGCCTGCTGCACCGTTCAACAATTGCTTTGGCCCATCAGGATCAGCACACATCGGGCGGCCAATCCCGATCAGGTCAGCCCCGCCGTTTGCAAGCGCGTGTTCCATCGCCGCCCGCGTGCGAAATCCACCAGTGACCATCATCGGGATTGACACAGAGGCCTTCATCGCTTTGGCGAAATCAACAAAATAGGCTTCACGCGCGGCGGTTGATTTCGCAACCACTTGTTCTTCGCTTGCCTCAAGACCAGCCATATCCATCATCTTGGGCTGTTCGTATGAACCGCCGGAAATCTCGATCAAGTCAACCCCAGCCTCTTGCAACCACTCCGCAACGATGATGCTTTCATCAAAAGCAAAACCGCCTTTCTGGAAATCAGCCGAATTTAGCTTCACTGACATCGGGTAATCATTGCCAAGTGCCGCACGCGCACGTTTAACGATTTCGATCAGCGCACGGGCGCGGTTTTCGAGGGCGCCGCCCCATTCATCAGTGCGGATATTGGCGCGCGGTGACAGGAATGCCGAAAGCAGATAGCCGTGCGCGGCATGAAATTGAACACCGGTAAATCCGGTCTCGCGCGCGACAACTGCAACGGCAACAAAGCGTTCGATCAAGTCATGAATTTCAGATGTTGTCAGCGCAACAGGCGCACCAAATTGGCCGCCGGGAAGGCCAAGTTTCACCGCAGAAGGTGCCTTTGGCGATTTATTGACCAGTGCTGGCGTTTGCCGCCCGGCATGGCTGATCTGCATCCACAAATGATTGCCGCCCACTGTGCCTGCCTTGGCCCAGCTTTCGAGCGCTGCGCGTAGTTCTGCACTGGGTACGCCGTCGATCACGACATTGCCGGGGCGTTCGAGGTGGTCACGGTCAATCTGGACATTGCCAGTGAGCAGCATTCCTGCGCCGCCCTCCGACCATAGCCGGTACAGCCGCTCAAGCTCGGGCGTGGGCAGGCCGTATGCGGTTGCGAGGCCTTCGGTCATCGCCCCCTTGGCCAACCGGTTCGGGATGATAGCGCCGCAGGGCAACGTTAGCGGCGTTGAAAGATCAGTCATGTCTTTTGTTCAGCTTCCCACAGCGCACGGTGCGCCTTACGCAGGCCAACCTTATCGATCTTTTCGGTGCCTAGCCGAGGCAGTGGATCAGGCGAGAACCACATGCGTAGCGGCACTTTGAACGCCGCAAGCCGTTCCCGAAGAAATGCGTCGAGCGCTTCGGCAGTCGCACTTTGGCCGGGGTGACAATAGGCAATCGCGCCGACAACCTCACCCAGCCGTTCATCGGGCAGGCCGAATACGGCACATTCAGCAACCGCTGCATGGGCGTATATCGCGGC
>JAYTMV010000113.1:0-17121 GCA_043728175.1 Sphingomonadales bacterium | reverse complement strand
TGCATTACCGGCGCTTGGCGCGCGCGGATTTGTCCGTAAGCTTGGATCAGATCGAAAATCTGCGCATCCCAGCGGCTTTTACGGATGACGCGAAGCCCCTCAGGCTCTCCATTTGCAAACACATCGCGGCCAAGCCGGTCCCGCGCCATCAGCCGCGCACCCGCCTCTCGCATCGCATTCAGCCGCTCAAGCCGAAGCTGGAGCCGCAGCGCCAATTCTTCCGGACTTGGCTCAACATGAGGCTCGCGGGGGAGGAGCAGGCAGGATTTGAGATAGGCCAGCCACGCCGCCATCACCAGATAATCGGCGGCAATCTCAAGCTTTAATTGCTTGGCACTATCAATGAACACAAGATATTGCTCAACCAGCGCAAGGATCGAAATCGCGCGCAAATCGACCTTCTGATTGCGGGCGAGCGCGAGCAAAAGATCAAGCGGCCCTTCCCAACTGCCAAGCTCAAGTGTCAACTGATCGGGGTCTGGGGCTGCCCTTTCATCAAGCTCAAAAAGGCTGTCCATAACTAACTGTCATTCCCATTTGCCACTCCGTCATTGCGAGCAAAGCGAAGCAATCCAGTAGCTATAGTGGGACTGGATTGCCGCGCTTCGCTCGCAATGACGGAGTTGTTTGTAACCACCATCAAGCAGCATATTGCAGCAGCGAATCCCGCTTGGCAATCAATGCGGCAATCTCAGATGTGTCAGAAGTAACACCAATCGTCGCCATCGCAGCCGCCAGCCGCTCTGTGGCACGTGCAGTCATCGCGCTGACTTTGCCAGCGATTGCGATCATTTCGTCCATTCGGCCCCAGCAATTGAGCGCGAGATCACAGCCCGCCGCGATGCAGTTCGCTGCACGGTCGCTCACATCGCCCTTTAGCGCGTTCATATCGAGGTCGTCACTCATCAAGAGGCCATCAAAGCCAATACGGCCACGGATGACCTTTTCAATGATCGTCGGCGACATGGTCGCGCATAAATCGCGATCCCATGCCTCAAACATGATGTGCCCAGTCATCCCCATCGGCGCGTTGTTCAATCGGCGGAACGCGCTGAGGTCGAACTCAAGCTCCTCATCGCTTGCGGTGACGACTGGCAAATCATGGTGGCTATCAACCACCGCCCTGCCCTGCCCCGGCATATGTTTGACGATCCCAACAACACCGCCCTCGCGCAGACCCTCAATCACCGCGCGGCCAAGCGCTGCTACGCGCATCGGATCACTGCCAAACGCACGATCTCCAATAGCCGGATGCGTTTCAGGCTGGCGCACATCAAGCAGCGGCAGGCAATCAACATTAATACCAACCTCGGCCAGCGTCAGCGCGATTGCTTTGGCATTCACCCGCGCAGCCTCAATCGCAGACATTGGCGCAACATCGTAAAGCGCGTCAAATGCGGCTCCCGCCGGAAAAGCTGGCCAAACCGGCGGCCCCATCCGCTGAACGCGCCCGCCCTCCTGATCAATCAGGATCGGCACATCTGCGCGGCCATGGAGCGTGCGCAGACTGTCCGTCAGCGCGCGCAGTTGATCGCGGTCAACAACGTTGCGTTTGAAAATAATATAGCCCGCCGGATTAGCATCTTTGAAAAAATCCGCCTCATCGGCAGTCATCACCGCCCCGGATAGCCCGAAAATTGCCGCCGTCACGCAGCCAAACCCTCAAACTGCATCCTTGCGAGGCGCGCATAGAGGCCGTTGACCTTGATCAGACTATCGTGATTGCCTTCCTCGACAATCCGGCCTTCGTTCATCACGATAATCCGGTCAGCCGCGCGCACAGTAGCAAGACGATGTGCAATCACAATCGTCGTACGATCATGCATTAGGTTCTCAAGCGCATTTTGCACCAGCCGTTCGGATTCAGCATCAAGCGCAGAGGTTGCTTCATCCAGCAGTAGGATAGGTGCATCGCGCAGGATCGCGCGCGCAATCGCAATGCGCTGACGCTGCCCGCCCGAAAGCCGCGCGCCGCCTTCGCCCATGAAAGTATCAAGCCCGTCAGGAAGCTTGCGCAGGAACTCGGCTGCGTTGGCGGCTTCGGCGGCCGCCCACAGCGCAGCGTCATCGCTACCCCACCGACCATAGCGCAGATTATCGCGCGCGCTCGCCGCAAAAATCACCGTTTCTTGCGGCACCATTGCTATCCGTGCGCGCACATCCTCTGGATCGGCATCGGGCAGGGCCACTCCGTCAACGCGGACGGTGCCGCTCTCAGGATCATAAAAACGCTGGATCATTTGAAACAGTGTCGTCTTGCCAGCGCCTGATGGGCCAACAATCGCGAGGGTTTCGCCCGGCGCTATATCAAGCGAGAAATCATGAAGTGCGCTAACGTCCTGCCGCGTGGGATAGCGGAACCGAACATGATCAAATTCCACCCGACCAAGCGCTGGCTCGGGCAATTTCACTGGATTGGCAGGCGCTGCGATCCCCGGCTGTTCGCGCAGCAATTCAGCTAAGCGGCCCGCCGCCCCTGCCCCGCGCACAAGATCGCCGTACACTTCAGTCAGTGAACCAAACGCCCCGGCAACAAGCCCGCCAGTTAAAACGAATGCTGCAATCGAACCACCCGATAGCTTGCCCGCCTGAACATCAATCGCGCCCTGCCACATGATCATTGTGATCGATCCGAACAGCAGCATGATGACGATGGCTGTCATCAGCGCGCGCAGCGCGACGCGACGCCGTGCAGTCCCAAACGCCGCCTCAACCGCCGAACGGAAACGCCCCGCCTCACGGTTTTGCTGGCCAAACGCCTGAACAATTTTCATTGCGCCAAGCACTTCGCTGACAATGATACCCACGTCAGCAATCCGATCTTGGCTTTTGCGCGAAAAATCTTGGAGTTTGCGTCCAATGAATACGATTGGCAGAATAATTACAGGAATCCCGACGAGCAACATCAGCGTTAATTTGGGCGCCAGCGTGAACAAATAAATGATCCCGCCAATCCCCATCACGAGATTGCGGAGCGCAACCGAAACGGTCGTGCCGACAACTTGTTCGATCACGGTTGTATCCGAAGTTAATCGCGATGCGATTTCTGACGGACGGTTTTCCTCGAAATAGCTTGGCGAAAGCCGGAGCAAGTTTGCCTGAACCGCGCTGCGCAAATCGGCGACCACGCGCTCCCCAAGCCATGACACAAAATAAAAGCGGGTTGCTGTGGCAAACGCTAAGATCACAACGATAACGAGCAGATATTGGAACCAGCGCCCAATATCGCCCCCCGAAGTCCCAAAGCCTTTATCAATTACGAGACGGAAACCACTCGGGATCGCCAGCGTCGCGGTGGCCGCAACGACCAGTCCCGCGAGGGCCGCTAAAATGTGCCATGGATAGTGTTTCGCCATCCCCCACACCATCATAAGGTCGCTAAGGTTACGTCGTGGCTTTGCTGGTTCAATGTCGCTCATGAAAAGTGCGCCTAGCAGGGTCACGCCGTAGCCTCAACTGGCAAGAAATGCTGTGACATGCCGTATTGCGTTGCAACATAGTCCAACTTCGGCTTAGACTGATAAAAAGGGGTTTGTAAATGTTGTACAATAGTTACGAATGGCAGAGATCATGGCTTGCCGGAGCCAGCGCGCTAGCGAATATGGGCGCTGAATTCTGGCAGAATCCCGCCAATCCGTTCAGCTATATGGGCGGTGGCCCGGTGCTTGCCTCCGCACTTGAAGTGTTCGCCCATGCTTCTGCACCGCGCGGGAAGCCTGCATTTGGGCTGACCGAAACGGTGATCGACGGCAAATCTGTTGCAGTGCACGAAGACATTGTTGCCCAGAAACCCTTTGGCCAATTGAAGCGCTTCGTGCGTAAGGGCCGCGAGGGCGATCCAAAGCTGCTCATCGTTGCGCCAATGTCGGGCCATTATGCCACGCTCCTGCGCGGTACGGTGGAGCGGATGCTGCCCGGTCATGACGTTTACATAACTGATTGGCGCGATGCGCGAAGCGTACCGACTGCCGCTGGCCGCTTCGATCTTGATGATTATGTTGATTATCTGATTGAGTTTATGGAACTGATTGGCCCCGGCGCGCACATGCTCGCGGTGTGCCAGCCATCGGTGCCCTGCTACGCCGCAGTTGCCCTGATGTCGGCGGATAAAAACCCGTGTCGCCCCAAAACGCTCACCCTGATGGGCGGGCCAATTGATACGCGCGAAGCGCCAACCGCTGTCAACCTAACCGCGACGCAGCGGCCGCATAGCTGGTTTTCACAAAATGTGATCGCGACTGTACCATACAGCTACCCCGGCGCTGGCCGCAAAGTCTATCCCGGCTTCCTTCAGCTTGGCGGCTTCATGTCGATGAACCTTGGCAATCATATGATGAGCCATTTTGAGATGTTCAAACATCTGGTGCGCGGCGATGATACCAGTGCCGACGCGACCAAGGAATTTTACGAAGAATATCGTTCAGTGTGCGATATGACTGCTGAGTTTTATCTCCAGACCATCGACGTTGTGTTCCAGAACCACTCGCTGCCCAAGGGCGAACTCATGCACCGAGGCCGCCGGGTTGATCCCGCCGCAATCAAGGACGTTGCGCTGCTCGCGATTGAGGGCGAGCGCGATGATATTTCCGGGCTTGGCCAAACCAAGGCCGCGCTGACCATCGCAACCAAACTCCCCGCCGGGCAAAAGCAATATTACATGGCAGAAGGCGCCGGGCATTACGGCATCTTCAACGGCAGCAAATGGCGAGATAAGATTGCGCCCGTGGTTGAGAACTGGATTGCTACCCACAATTAGGATCACCGCGCGTATTGAGCGCTGGCCCGTCGCGGGCGCGTTTATTATCGCGCGCGGGTCAAAAACGCATGTCGATGTGGTCGTTGTCGAGGTGAGCGACGGTGTTCACATCGGTCGCGGTGAAGCGACGCCGATTTATTACAAAGGCGAAACGGCGGAGGATGCGGTGGAGGCGGTGGAAGCGCTTGACTGCGATATTGACCGGAAAACCTTGCAATCGCAAATGCCAGCAGGTGCTGCGCGCAATGCGCTTGATTATGCGTTTTGGGATTTAGCGGCGCAGCAGCAGGGCAAGCTCGTTTGGCAATTGGCTGGTTTGCCGCCGCCCCAGCCGCTTGCAACGGCGATGACGGTGTCACTCGGCACGCCTGAAAAAATGGAGGCTGATGCACGCGCACTCGCCGGGCAATTTGGCCTGCTCAAGCTCAAGCTGTCAGGCAAAGGCGATACTGAACGCGTTGCTGCTGTGCGTCGCGGTGCGCCAACCGCGCGTTTGATCGTAGACGCGAACGAAAGCTGGACTGGCCGCGATGTTGCCGTCGAGGCCGTTTCGCTCCTGCCCTACGGCGTCGAACTCATCGAACAGCCCGTGAAAGCTGGCGAAGATCATCTGCTTGACGGCGTGCATTCACCCATTCCACTCGCCGCCGATGAAAGCTGTCAAGACCGCGCCGACCTCGCCCGCTGCAAAGGGCGGTACGCAGCGATCAATATCAAGCTCGACAAGGCAGGCGGCCTCACCGAAGCGCTCGCACTCAAGGCTGAAGCGGAGGCAATGGGCTTTGAGATCATGGTCGGCTGTATGCTCTCAACCAGCTTAGGCCTCGCGCCCGCGTTTCTAGTCGCTCAGGGCGCGAAATGGGTTGATCTCGACGGGGCTTTATTACTCGCCAAGGATCGGGAAGATGGTTTTTTAGTTGAGGGCGGCGTAATCACACCGCCCTCGGGTATAATTTAGAGAACCTCAAACAATCCAGCAGCACCCTGCCCGCCACCGATGCACATGGTGATGACGACATATTTGACGCCGCGACGCTTGCCCTCGATCAGCGCGTGGCCGACCATGCGTGCGCCCGACATCCCGTAAGGATGGCCAATTGAAATCGCGCCGCCATTGACGTTGAGGCGATCCATCGGGATTGCAAGGCGATCAGCACAGTAAAGCACTTGAACCGCAAACGCTTCGTTGAGTTCCCAAAGACCAATATCATCGACCTTTAGGCCAAAGCGCTCAAGCAATTTTGGAATCGCGAAAACCGGGCCAATCCCCATTTCGTCAGGCTCAGTGCCCGCAACCGCCATGCCAACATAGCGACCAAGCGGGGTAAGCCCCTTTTTCGCAGCAACCGATGTTTCCATCAGGACGGACGCCGATGAACCGTCGGAAAGCTGGCTGGCGTTGCCAGCAGTGATATTCTTATCTGGCCCAAGCACCGGGATCAGCGCGTTTAATCCCGCAAGTTGCGTATCAGGACGATTGCCCTCATCCTTTGACAGCGTGATTTCCTTGTGACTGACTTCCTTGGTTTCCTTGTTGACGACTGCCATGGTTGCCGTGACTTCAACGATTTCAGCATCAAACTTGCCTGCGGCCTGTGCAGCCGCAGTGCGCTGTTGCGACAAAAGCGCATATTCATCCTGTCGGTCGCGCGTCACGCCGTAGCGAGTTGCGACGACTTCGGCAGTCTGGAGCATCGGCATATAAATCGTGTTGTGCATCGCGAGCAGTTCTGGATCAGGTGCGACGCGCATTTGGGGGGTTTGGACGAGTGAGATCGATTCGACCCCACCACCGATGCAAATGTCCATATTATCAACAATAATCTGCTTCGCCGCTGTCGCAATAGCCATCAACCCTGATGAACATTGACGGTCAATCGTCATGCCGGGAACAGTGACAGGAAGCCCCGCACGGAGCAGCGCCGTGCGCGCGAGATTGCCAGCTTGGCTACCCTGCTGAAGCGCGGAACCCCAGCACACATCGTCAACCTCAGCGCCGTCAATCCCGGCGCGCTCGACGGCGGCACGGATCGACATTGCCGAAAGCGTTGGCGAAGGCGTGTTGTTAAACGCACCGCGATAGGCTTTGCCAATCGGAGTACGGGCGGTCGAAACGATAACGGCTGTGCGCATTTTTGAATTCCTTATACGAAAACTTGGCTGATCCATTCGGCGATTAACGCTGGCTTATCTTCGCCTTCAATCTCAATGGTTACTTCCTGCATTTGCTGGATTTGGCCGGGACGTTTTTCATCAAATGCCGCAAGCTTAAAAACAGCGCGAATACGCTTGCCTGATTTGACTGGGCTGAGGAAACGCAGCTTATCGCAGCCATAGTTCACGCCCATCTTGATCCCGTCAGGATGAGGCAAATTGGCCTTTGCACTCAGCACTGGCATCAGCGAGAGCGTCAAAAACCCATGTGCAATCGTCTGACCAAACGGCGTCATCTTCGCCATCTCGGGGTTGACATGGATGAATTGATGATCGCCCGTTGCATCAGCGAATTTGTTGATCATCTCTTGATCGACAAGCACCCATTCGGATGTACCGATCACCGCGCCGACCATTGCCTTCATTTCATCAAGCGTTGCCATGCTGCTTCCCTCTTTTACCTGTAAAAAACACAGTGATAATCCCGCGCAATATTATTACAACGGCTGAATCGTGTCAGCCTGTTAAAGCCTCCCCCAAGTGAAAGTCAAAAGCGATGGATTCCGCAACGTCACCTCTCCGCCAAGAAATGCGAGCACTCTACCGCGCGCCCGAACCTGAAGTTCTAAAACCGCTCATAGCGCGGGCAAGGCTGACAAATCACGAAATTCCCGGCGTTCATAAACGCGCGCTTGGCCTAATCGGAGACCTCCGCGCGGCGCAAGGCTCTGGTTGGGTCAACCAGTTTTTGCAGGAATATCGGCTGAACACGTCTGAAGGCGTCGCACTGCTCAGCCTTGCTGAAGCATTTCTGCGGGTGCCAGATCCAGAAACCGCTGACGCACTGATTGCCGACAAGCTTGGCGATGCCAACTGGCGGGCACACGCGGGCAAATCCAATTCGACACTCGTGAATTCAGCAACATGGGGGCTGGTCATTGGTCGCGCGCTGGTGAGCGAAGGGCAGGAAGAAGGCGTTCTCCGTCGATTGATTGCGCGCGCGGGCGAACCCTTTGTTCGCCAAGGCGTTGGCGCTGCCATGCGGATGATGGGCGAAATCTTCGTCATGGGGCGGACAATCAAGGAAGCCGCCGCGCGGATGGCCAAACCTGAGCATACGGGCTTCACCGCCAGCTTTGACATGCTTGGCGAGGGCGCACGGACATTCGCTGATGGCGCACGCTATTTCGCGTCCTATGAAGCCGCGATTGACGCGGTCGGTGCGTCGGCCAAGGCTGGCCATTCGATTTCGGTCAAGCTTTCAGCACTCCATCCGCGCTATGAAGTCGCGCAGTGGGAACGCTGCGTTCCAGCGCTGTCCGAAATGCTAGAAAGCCTTTGCTTACGTGCGGCCAAGGCGGGGATTGCGCTCACCGTCGATGCAGAAGAGACCGAGCGGCTCGACATGAGCCTTGATATGATCGCAACCATCGCCGCCCTGCCTGCGCTCAAGGGCTGGGATGGTCTCGGTATGGCGGTGCAAGCTTACGGTAAGCGCGCGCGACCCGTGATCGCATGGGCTGACGGCCTGTCACGCGATACCGGGCGGCGGATGAGCGTTCGTCTCGTCAAAGGGGCGTATTGGGATAGCGAAATCAAACGGTGCCAAGAAGCAGGCCTATCCGATTACCCGCTTTTCACGCGCAAGGCCGCAACAGACGTGTCCTACCTTGCCTGCGCCCGCGATATGCTTGAGGCGAAACATATCTATCCAGCCTTCGCGACGCATAACGCGCTTACAGTCGCGACGATCTTGGGTTGGGCTGGCGACAACCGCGATTTTGAATTCCAGCGCCTCCACGGCATGGGCGACGGGCTTTATGAACGGCTCGTGCGTGAGGAAGGCTATCACTGCCGTGTCTATGCCCCCGTCGGTGGGCACCGCGATTTGCTTGCCTATCTGGTGCGGCGCTTGCTGGAAAACGGGGCAAACTCAAGTTTTGTTCACCAACTTGCTGATGAGAATATGAGCGATGAGGAGCTTCTCGTTGACCCAGTTGAGAAGATCATAGCAGTTGGCGGCACGCGTCACGCGTCAATTCCGCTGCCAATCGATTTGTTCGGGGCGCGGCGAAACAGCGCTGGGATCGATTTGCAGGACTGGAAAACCCTTTCAGATACACAAGCAGCCCTTCGCGTCTTTGCGGCTTCGCGCGAAATTAGCAGTGATGAGTTCGCGCGAAGACGCGAAGACGCGAAGACTGTGGTTGAAACAGCGCTGTCAGCCTTTCCAAGTTGGTCATCGACGCCATTAGAAAACCGCGCGACAGCACTCGAAAAACTGGCCGATGCGCTTGAAGCCAATCGCGACTCAATCATGGCCACCCTCGTTCACGAAGCAAAGAAAACCATCCCCGATGCGCTAGGCGAAGTGCGCGAAGCCGTTGATTTTTGTCGTTACTATGCCGCTCAAGCGCGCGACGGTTTGGCCCCGCTCGAACTCCCCGGCCCCACGGGTGAGCGTAACGTGCTGCGTTATGAAGGGCGCGGCGTTTGGGTGTGCGTTGCCCCTTGGAATTTCCCGCTCGCGATTTTCTTGGGGCAAGTCGCGGCGGCCCTCGTCACAGGGAACACCGTAATCGCCAAACCAGCACCACAAACGCCTGCGATTGCAGCCCAAGCCGTGGCGCTTGCCCACAAGGCTGGAATCCCCAAGGACGCTCTCATTCTTGCCACTGGCGGCGCTGACGTAGGCGCAGCCATCATCGCCGATCCGCGTATCGCTGGCGTTGCCTTCACTGGGTCAACCGCAACCGCCAAACGCATTGCGCGGGCGTTGCTTGACGATGATGCGCGTCCTCTCATCCCTCTGATTGCCGAAACTGGCGGCATCAACGCGATGATCGTCGATTCGACCGCACTTGCCGAGCAAGTGGTAGTTGACGTCGTTACGTCTGCATTTCGTTCGGCAGGCCAGCGCTGCTCGGCACTTCGATTGCTGCTCGTACAGGAGGATGTTGCAGATCATATCCTTGAAATGCTTGGCGGCGCGATGGATACGCTAATCATTGGTGATCCTGCCGATCCTGCAACAGATGTTGGCCCTGTGATTGATGAGGCCGCGCACAAGCGGCTAATGGAGTACCGTGAGAACCAAAAGGCGAATTGGGCGCATAGCGTCGAAGCGCCAACCGACGGGCATTTCGTTCCGCCTACGATCATCCGCCTGAAATCAGTTGATGATCTTAGCGCTGAATGGTTTGGCCCCCTCCTCCATGTTGCCACTTGGAAAGCGGGCACGCTTGAGGCCACCATCGACGCAGTCAACGCCAAGGGTTTTGGACTGACGATGGGGCTTCACAGCCGCATCGCGCGCACCGCTGAACTGGTTGAGGCGAAAGCACGCGTGGGCAACCTCTATGTCAACCGCTCAATGATCGGGGCAATCGTTGGCAGCCAACCGTTTGGCGGCGAAGGTCTGTCAGGCACAGGGCCAAAGGCGGGTGGCCCAAATTATCTCCACCGCTTCTGCGCCGAACGCGTGACCTCAACCGATACGACGAGTGCAGGTGGCAATGCGTCGCTATTATCGCTTGACGATGTCGCCGCCGGGTAGCTGTGCATAGGGCATTACCAACGTCCCATCGGGGGCTGCGGTAAAGGTTGTCTGCGTCGGATAGGCGAAGGCGATGCCATGCTTTGCAAAGCATTCAAGGATGGCGATATTGGCTGCGTGTTTATGCGACAGCATCACATCCTGATCCACAGCGTCGACATCGTAAACCAATTGGAAATCAAGGCTCGACGGCGCAAATGTATCAAGCCCGCACCGCACGAAATGGGAGCCATCACAGCCATCAATGACGGTGCGGAGCATATCAGGAAGTGCAGCACAAACCTCAGGCGGCGTATGATAAACCAGACTCAGCGGCTGAACGATCCGTCGCTGCTCAATTCGGGCAAAATTGCGGAGTTCCTTGCCGAGGAGGTTGGTGTTTGAGATCACCACTTCCTCGCCGCTGATCGCGCGGATGCGGGTCGATTTAAGGCCTATGCCCTCAACTGTGCCTGTTGTCCCTTCCCAGCGGACAACATCGCCGCGCCGGAATGGCTTATCAAACAGGATTGAAAGCGCTGCGAACAGATCCGAAAAAATCCCTTGCGCCGCCAAACCAATTGCGATGCCACCAACCCCTAGGCCGGCGACAAGGCCCGTAACATTGACCCCCAGATTGGCCAGCACCACGATCAATGCAATCACGAACAGCGTGACATTAACCAGCAGCCGGATCAGGCCGAGCGCACTGCTCAGGCTACCTGATGGATCGGCCTCCCCCGCGCGCAAATCAACCGCACCGAGGATCAACTCACGTAGGAAGAGTGCGCCTTGAAACGTCGCAGCAAAGATGAAAACGAAGCTAATAGTGCTCCGAACATCTTGCGGGGCATGAGCGTAGACCGCCACCAACTGCGCCGCGAGTACAACCATGAACCAAAGTCGCATGCTCCCCAGCGCGCGACCGATGATCCCTGTCCACTGATTAGTATGACGACTGAGCCGTTTGCCGATGATCTTTACGCCATAAAGGACAACGACGAGAAGCGCGCTGAACATCACCACCAGCAGAATGCGAGTGCTGTTGATGCTAAGCCATAGCGTTATATCGCGCCAAACCGTCGCGAATTCCAAATTGATCGAATCATCAGGCGTCATGCAGCAGCAGGTAGCGCTTCGTTCATAGGCCGCCAAGCGGCTTCGGCTGAACGCCGCTTCGCATAGGTATCAAGCCCGATCTGCATCCCGAGCAGCATGAAGATGAATGGTTGAAAAGCGATCCCGACGAACAGCGCGCCAACCAGATAGATGATTTGGCCGTGCTGGAGTGCTTCGGCGAGGTGGCCAATCCACCGTTCGCCTTCATCGGCGTGATTCAAGTATTTCCGGCGTACCGCTTCCATCCTGAACAAACCAATGCCTTGGATCGCGAGCCATATGAACAGCCCGGGAAAGCCCTGTTCGCCAAGCATTTCGAAATAGGCGCTGTGATAGGCGCGAGCCTTATCGAGGATCAGTGTTTCTTCCTGCGTTGCAACACCGCCAGCCTCATCAACCGAAACCGTCTCATAGCGAATTTTATTCTGCAAATAGGCGTTGAATCCGCCGCCAAACGGATGCTCCTTCACATACTCCCATGTCCATTTCCAAACCTCAATCCGCGTTGAGGCCGAGCTGTCCGCTTTGTAATTCTTGATCGTATCCATCCGCTCTGAAAAGCTGCTGGGCAGAAACGGAACAGCAGAAACGGCAAGCACGCCCGCCATTGTAAGATAGAGAAAGCGCCGCTTGGTATGGCGCAGCATCAGCACGCCCAGCACGCCAACGCAGATCAAGCCAGTGCGTGCCTCAGTGCCAATCGGCATCAACAGGCAGGCAAAACAGAGCGCGTATGCGAAAATTTTCACCCGCCAATCCATCGGAAAAATCGTACCGTGGCGCATCAGGAATAGGATCAGCGGGATTATCGCAATCGCCACACAGGAAATAATGCTTGATTCGTAAAGGCCCGTATTATTCGTGACCATGAGATTCAGCCCACCATAGCCACCGCCGCTACCCACGGTCTTGATCCCGCCGACAATGATAATCGTTGCCGCCGACAACACCATAAACAACCCAAGCGACTCAATCCTTAGTCGCGTCCGCAGGGTTAAAGGCAAGAAAATCGCGAAGGCGAGCGCTTTCCAAACCCAACTCCATTTTTCGGCTGCCTCAATCGGAAAATCTGCCTGCGTTGTCGTGACCCAGCAGTAGAGCATCAGAATAACCATCAGAAACTGACGGGGGGCAAAGCGCGCATCGCGCTTATCATCGACCAGCAACCAAGCGCCGACCGCCAAACTCACCGCAATTAAAGAAATCGGCACGGTATTGAGTAGCATGTACGTCAGCCGCTGCGGCGCCACGATATCGATATAAACATAGGCTAGAACGAACAAAAAGGGTCGTTTGAAGCCCGCAGTGAATAGCGCGACTAAGAACGCAACAAAGACAAGGTCACGCATCGCCGCCACCCTTGCCGCGCCATGCCTTGGGTTTTGGCATCGGCTTTGGCGGCTCTTCCTTATCCAGTTCCGGGCGCAACAATAACAGCAATGCCGCAAGCAGCATCAATCCGTGGGTCAATCCGATGGAGAAATTGTCAATCATCGCGCAATCTCTTAAGCAAATCCGGTTGACGCGGCGTTAAGGTTCGTTGCGATAATAGACGGCTGTTATGCCGACGAACAGGGGCCGTTGATTGCGCGTACTACATATTCTTGACCACAGCCTGCCGATGCACAGCGGATATACGTTTCGTACCCGTGCCATTTTGAAAGCACAGATGGCAAACGGTTGGGACGTCGCCGGAATAACCGGCGCGCGCCACACCGAGGCCGGGCCACAGGTGGAAGTGGTCGACGGCCTCACCTTTCACCGTACGGCAAAACCAGCAGCCGCGCCATCGCCGCTGGCCGAATGGCGCGAAATTAGGGCGTTCGCGGCTGGCATTGATAGCCTGATTGACACTTGGAAACCGGATATTTTGCACGCACATTCGCCAGTTTTGACTGCACTTGCGGCGTTGGGCGTAGCAAAGCGGCGTCAAATTCCACTCATTTATGAGATCCGCGCCTTCTGGGAGGATGCCGCCGTTGGCAATGGCACGGGCACTGAAGGATCGCTGCGTTACCGTGTTACTAAGGCGCTTGAAACCTATGCCGTGCGCCGCGCGGATGCGGTGGCGGTAATTTGCGAAGGGCTAAAAGCCGATTTGCTCACGCGCGGGATAGCCGCTGACAAGATCATGGTCTCACCCAACGGCGTTGATCTTGAGCTGTTTGGCGATCCGCCGCCTCCGGATGCTGCACTCGCAGAATCGCTTGGCCTTGTTGGTGCCGACGTGATTGGCTTTATCGGCAGCTTTTATGATTATGAGGGTATTGATGATCTGATTGCGGCGATGCCGGCGCTTCGAGCGCAGCGGCCAAACGCGCATTTACTGCTCGTCGGCGGTGGCCCGATGGAGGCCGCTCTGCGTGCACAAGCAGAAAGCTCCCCAGCAGCCGCCAATATCCACTTCGTCGGACGCGTGCCGCACGATCAGGTTGAGCGTTATTACAGCCTGATCGACATTCTCGCCTATCCGCGCAAGAAAATGCGGCTGACCGATTTGGTCACGCCGCTCAAACCGCTTGAAGCGATGGCACAGCGCAGGTTGGTGGCGGCATCTGACGTTGGCGGCCACCGCGAACTGATCGAAGACGGCGTAACCGGAAGTTTGTTTGCGCCCGATAGTCCGCCTGCGGTGGCACGCGCACTCGCTGAATTGCTCGATAATCAAGCAATTTGGGAAGAGCGGCGCGATGTCGCGCGGAAATTTGTTGAACTGGATCGTAACTGGTCATCAAATATTTCGCGTTATCAACCTGTTTATCATAAATTAGTGGCAAAGAGTGCTGCGAAGGAAATGCGTAAATGAACAGGCTATTGAAACGTGTGGCGAGGGTGCCATTCGCCCCAGTTGTGGCGGCGATGTTTGGTATGATCGCGTTGATTCTGATTTTCATGACGCCAGGATGGCTGTTTGAACGCATGGTAGTGGCGAGCGGATTGCCATCACTCATTGCCGCCGCGCAGCCGCCACTGGGAGAAACCGCGCGCAAGCTCTCGGCAATTGCGGGCGGACTTGGCGTATTTTCAGCGCTATGGGCTGGTCTTGCGCTGCTCCGCGCAATCGTAAAACGCAATGCTCCACCAAAGGCGCGCGGCAGCCGGATTGATGCAGCAGCGCCAATTGTCGAAAGCCTAATCGCCAAACGCAACCGCGAACCGATTTTTGCCGAACGCGAGCTTGGCGCGCCCTTTATGTCTGACGAGGCGATTGCCAACGTCGTCAGCAGCCCGCCAACGGATGACGCCGAGCCAGAACCGCCAGTCCCAGAACCCGATCAAGCGCTGCTGGTGCTTGATCGCATCGCGCCACGTCCGAACGAGGAAAAACAAAAACTCAGTGATGAGCTCGCACGGCTTCAATCCGCGCTAGATCGCCGCACCGCGCGTGGGCTTTCCGCGCGACCGCTTGGTGCGGGCGATATCGCATCACTGCGCAAAGCACTGCGCGGGCTAAGTTAATTATGCCCGTCCTCAATCGCTGACCGTTAGCGCTTCAATTCCGAGTACAACTATCGGCATATTTGACGATTGAACCAACTGGTGCGACGAAAGCAGTATATCGGCGACCACGTGACCAGCGATAGAAACACGATCCTCGCTAATCATTGTTCCCAAATTGGCGGCGGCGGCAATCGCGTCATTTCCTGAAACAGTCATATCGAAATAGTGACGCGTTCCCGAAAAAGTCGCACTTGCCCAGGGCGTTTCGCGGTCACTTTCAATCATCACCGAGGCTGGATTAAGTCCAGCGAGCAAGACTTGTTGAAGTGCGGCGTGCGGATTCATCAAAGCACTCCTCATCGGACTGTACCGCTGAGATACGCTTTTACTTTATGCTGCGTCCGCTTACCCATTTCGCGGCCCAGACGCAGGTCAAAAACGAAACGCGGATCATTGACAGCCTCACGGCCAAAACGCGTTGGCGGCACTTGTTTTATTTTCATGAATCTCTCGATCTCATTGAGTGTTGTCATCCTTCGTTTCCTTTCTTTGCGACTGCGATAGGATTTTTCCTATATGAAAGGTAATTTCCTACTTGTCTAGGAGTTTTCCTACGTCTATAGAAAAAAAATGGAAGGCGTTCGTGCAGTTCTTGACCAACTCATCCGTGATCGCGGAGATGATTATGCGTCGCTTTCGCGGCTGCTTGGTCGCAATGCTGCCTATGTTCAGCAATTCATCCATCGCGGCGTCCCCAAAAAGCTTGATGAGGATGACAGGCGTACACTTGCTGAATATTTCGGTGTTGCTGAAACCCTGCTGGGCGGGCCAAACCTAGCGTTGGTGCGCGGTGCAGCCTCCACAAAGGCGCGCAGTGACGTTATTATGGTGCCGCGTCTGGCCGTCGGCGCATCGGCCGGCCCCGGCGCGCTAGATGCTGACGACGCGCCGCTTGGGCAGATTGGTTTTGAAACGCGCTGGCTGCGTCAGTTGAGCGCAAACCCCAAAGCACTTTCAGTCATTCAGGTGAGTGGTGATTCGATGAGTCCGACGTTGGTTGACGGCGATGACATACTCGTTGACCGCGCCGACGGAGCCGAACGCATCCGCGACGGGATTTACGTGCTTCGTGTCGATGATAGCCTGATCGTAAAACGGCTGACGATTAACCCCGTGCAACTCAGCTTCTCGGTGCGCAGCGATAACGCTGCCTATCCCGACTGGAATGATGTGAACCCTGCCAATATTGACATTGTTGGGCGTGTTATCTGGACGGGTCGTCGCATAAAATAGCGTCAACCGCGCGTTTACCAATCACCCTTGCGGCTTCTTAGACTATTGCAACTATCCGAGATAAATCGATTTTTTCTGGAGTTGCACCCAAATGATCCTGCATGTTGCCGACCGTATCACCGCTGACTCCGCTGCTTCACTCATCGCATCTTTTGGCGAAGATGCCGGGCGTGAGGCCGCCGCACGCGCTGATATCAGCAGGGATCGTGGCAATGTCGTGCTATTTTGTCGCTGGCGTCAGGTTGAACGATTGATCGTGACGCTCTCATCCCACCAGGTTCAGGGCACAATTCATTAATTTAGCGTTGGCGAACAAGACTTTATGCCGCTAAATGAAACATATGGTATTATGTGTAACACGTCGACTGCCCTTACCGGCAATCGCGCTTTTGCTAATCACAGCCGTGCCCGGCACCGTGTTAGCACAAACGGCTTCACCACGTGAGCAAAGTCAGCTTGATCCTGAGTCGCCGATGGCACCAATGGCCGATATCGGCGTTGATTGGCCTAATATGGCCGACACTCCGCAAACCGAAATAGCCTCTAGCTCGACTGAGGCAGTAAACAGTGAGGATGCCGATGCACTGCGTTACAGCATTGCGATCATCGGGCTTGATCCGCTGCTCCGCGCCGACGTTGGTCCACGCTTTGAAGCACTTTCGGCTTTGCGCGACGGCGTAAAGGACACCGCCAACGCAGCGCAAATCAACCGCCGCGCGCGCGATGATGCTGAACTTTTGACAACGATCCTTAAAAACAGCGGCTATTATGATGCCGTGGTCGAACCCGAAGTCATGCGCGAAGACGGCGGCAAGCTCGCGGT
>JAYTMV010000112.1:0-11715 GCA_043728175.1 Sphingomonadales bacterium | reverse complement strand
GACCCGCGTCACTTCGCGGCAGCCCAAGGCCATTTTGCAGGCGCGGCTGAAGCGGTCGAGCGTGATTTGCTTGATCTTTCGCTCAGCCGCTCATTCCGTTCGAGCCCGCCGATCCTTGATCTGGTTGATGAGGTGATCAGTGGAATTGGTGGACAGGCTCTAGGGCTGTCCGCGCTGCCACCGCGCCATGAAAGTGCGGGCGGCGGGGGCGGTGTGGTTACGCTAATGCCGCCCGTCGTCGATATCGGCGGCGATGACGCTGACGAAGACGAAGAAAACTGGGTGCCACAATCGGCGCGCAAGCTCGCCTCGGATATCGCCAAGCAGGTGAATCGCTGGCTTAATGACGGGCTTTGGATTGAAAAAGAAGGCCGCCCCATCGAACCGCAAGATGTGCTCATACTTGTGCGGTCACGCGGTGAGCTGGCGGCGCTGATTGTTGCGCGGCTGCATGAGGAGGGGGTGACGGTCGCGGGCGTTGATCGACTTCGGCTTGGTTTGCCGCTCGCGGTCAAGGATTTGCTCGCTTGTGTGCGTTTCGCGCTCCAGCCGCTTGATGATCTTAATCTGGCGGCACTGCTGGTTTCGCCCCTGTTCGGCTGGAGCCAAGACGAGATGTTTGAGGCCGCCCATGCGCGCGGTGATCAGCGTCTGTGGCCGCATCTGCGCCAGACGCAGCCTGAGGAGCGTCTCCACCAGCTCTACTCGCTCTTGAACAACGCCGATTTCACGACGCCCTATGCCTTCCTCGAAATGATCCTGTCGGGCGAAATGGATGGGCGGCGCAAACTGATCGAGCGGCTTGGCGGTGAGGCGCGTGATCCGATTGACGAACTTTTGAACGCAGCGCTTGATTTTGCCCGGGGGCATCCGCCGTCGCTACAATTATTCCTCGATTGGTTTGATCGCGGCGATGTTGAGATTAAGCGCGATGCCTCGGCTGCTTCAAACGCGGTGCGGGTGATGACCGTCCACGGCGCGAAAGGCCTGCAAGCGCCAATCGTCATCCTTGCTGACGCCACCGCTGCGCCTAAAAAGGCCAAGGGCGGCGATCTGTTCGATTGGATGAATGAGGATGGCGTCAAGCTTCCATTGCTCCGGCCAAGCGCAGATGAACTTACAGGATCGTTGCTTGCTTCAACCGAGGAAAGCGATGCTGCTGAAGCGCGCGAGCATTGGCGGCTGCTTTATGTCGCTCTGACCCGTGCTGAAGAACGGTTGGTAATCACAGGTGCGCTTGGGCCAAAGGTGAAGGGCGTGGTGCCCGAAGGCAGTTGGTATCAAGCGGTTGATACAGCACTGATGACAATGGGCGTCAATGCGATTGACGGGCGCAAGGATTATGCCGTCACTGGCAAACGCGTCGCTAAAGTGGGAGCCAAGCCCGTAACGCCACCGCCTACTGAGCGCCCCACATGGCTCAGTCAGTCTGCACCGATAGAAGCGCGTCCACCGCGACCACTTTCGCCCTCATCGCTTGGCACGGATGATGTTGCTGATCCCCCGCCAACGCCAGTGATGAAGGCGGCGGCGGATCGCGGGCGTTTGCTTCACGCGCTGTTTGAACGGTTGCCGGGGGTGGCGGGGAATCGCGCTGCGGTTGCTGACCGCTGGCTCGCGCAGTCGGCAGGGGTTGAGGACGCAGCAGGGCGCGCAGAACTGATCAAGAGCGCGCTTACAGTGATTGATGATCCTGCTTACGCCGCGCTGTTCGGTGCGGATGCGCTTGCCGAGGCACCGATTGCGGGCGTGGTTGCGGGCGATGTTATTGCTGGCACCGTGGACCGTTTGATCGTGGCGCATGACGCCGTCATGGTGGTCGATTTTAAGACGGGACGGCGCGTTCCGCCATCGCCGGCCGCTTGCCCCATTCCGCACCTGCGGCAGATGTCGGCATATCACGCGCTGCTTGCGGCGATTTTTCCTGATAAGAAGATTTCGGCGGCGCTGCTTTATACCGCCGGGCCTGTCATACACGTCTTGCCCGAAGCGTTGCTCGCTGCGCACAAGCCGGGCTTGTCACCGGCATAGCAACAATTTGCGCGCGCGGCGGTTGTTATCGGCGTCTGCGCTGGCTACATCATAAAAAAGGAGTTTTAATATGGCCACGAAAACAATTACCGACGCGAGTTTTGCAACCGATGTGATCGGTGCCTCTGGCCCCGTCCTCGTTGATTTCTGGGCCGAATGGTGTGGCCCGTGCAAAATGATCGGCCCCAGCCTTGAGGAAATTTCCGAAGAATTGGGCGAAAAAGTGACGATCACCAAGCTTAACATTGATGATAATCCCAACACTCCATCGAAATACGGTGTGCGTGGGATTCCGACGATGATCCTGTTCAAAAACGGTGCGCCTGCCGCGACCAAAGTCGGTGCTGCCCCCAAGAGCGCGCTCAAGGGCTGGCTTGAGGGCGAGCTGTAATTTTTCTTTTAGCCGAATATTTGGGGTCAACCGCATATTTGCGCTTGGTTTCGCTCGTTTGAATCGCTAAGCATCAAAACAAGACAGTGATTGCCAGTTCCAGAGGGGGATATAGGAGCAATCAGTGTCGAGCCCCCACCGACTCTTGAGATCATGTCCCTAGGCGCTGATCTTGGTAGGGAGAGAACACGGCGATGACGTGTTGCTCTGTGGGGCCAGCGGCAGCGGAAATGAACGGAACCACGCAACCACCCCAAGCATGAGGGAAATGTCTTTGCTTAACAATCGTCAACCCGGTCGCCGTCGTGGCCGGCCAGGCCAGCGCCCGCAGGGAAATAGCGGACGCAATCAAGAACAGGGCAGCCGTATCGACAACCGCGCGCGCGGCAACGCGCCGCAAATGCTCGAAAAATACAAGGCGCTCGCGCGTGATGCGCAGATGCAGGGTGACCGTGTGATCACCGAATATTATCTGCAATTTGCCGATCATTATTTCCGCGTTGTCGCCGAAATGCGCGCGCGTCAGGAAGAAACCCGCCGCCAGCGTGATGATTGGCAGGAGGGCGATGCCGATCAAGATATGGGCGACAATGATGATCAGATGATGGCCGATGGCGGCGATCAGGATGATGATCAGGCCGCAGCCGAGCGCGCGTATGAGGCGCAGCGCCGCCAGCCACGCCAGCAGCAGCCCCGCGATAACCAGCAGCGTGATAATCAACAACGTGATAATCATCAACGCGACAACCGCCCGCGTGAGAATCGCAGTGCAGAAGGCGATGATGGCTATCGCCAAAACCGCCCGCCGCGCCGCGATGGCCGTGACAGTAACGGCTATGATGCTGCGCCCCGTGAGACTAACCAGCGAGAGAATGCCCCGCGTGAAAATGTTCAGCGCGGAGGCGGTGATCGCACAAACCAAGCGCGCCGAGTTTTTGCTGAGGCGCGCGGCCAATCCGAACCTGCGACGATTGACGTGAGCGTTTTGCCGCCAGCCTTTGGCAGCGATGGCCCGATTTCGCCGATCCCTGATCTGGTTGATGTCGCCGAAGCAGCCAGCGAAGCAGCGCCAAAACGCCGGGGGCGCCCGAAGAAGGTCGTATCGGATGACGTGGTTGCGTGATTGCCTGGTAACGGGTTAGACAACGGATCATGATGATCCAGCCAAACCCGCTTGCCCTGATTGGTAATACGCCGCTTGTCCGTTTGTCTGGGCCATCCGCTGAGACGGGTTGTGAGATCCTCGCTAAGTGCGAATATGCCAATCCCGGCGCATCGGTGAAGGATCGCGCAGCACTTTACATTGTTGCGGATGCCGAGGAGCGCGGCGCGCTGTTCCCCGGCGGTACGATTGTCGAGGGCACAGCGGGGAATACTGGCATCGGCCTCGCGCTGGTTGCCAATGCCAAAGGCTATAAGACGATCATCGTTATGCCTGAAACGCAGAGCCGTGAGAAAATGGACACCCTGCGCGCACTTGGCGCTGAACTGGTACTGGTGCCCGCCGCACCTTTTTCCAATCCGGGGCATTTTGTTCATACCTCTCGTCGGATTGCTGAAGAAACACCCGGCGCGGTGTGGGCCAATCAGTTTGATAACATCGCCAACCGCCGTGCGCATATCTGCGGTACTGCTGAGGAAATTTGGGAGCAGACAGGTGGCGTAGTTGACGGCTTCACTTGCTCGGCAGGAACGGGCGGGACGATTGCTGGCGTTGGGCTTGGGCTAAAGGCAAAGCGTGAGGATATCATGATCGCGCTCACCGATCCGCATGGGGCCGCGCTTTATAATTATTATGCCCACGGTGAATTGCGCGCAGAGGGCTCCTCAGTTGCCGAAGGGATCGGGCAGGGGCGCGTTACCGCAAACCTTGAAGGCGCGCCGATTGATACGCAGTTCCGCATTTCCGATGTGGAGGGGATGCACTGGGTGGAGCGTTTGCTGCGCGAAGAGGGGTTATGCCTTGGACTGTCTTCGGGGATAAATGTGGCGGGTGCAGTGGCGCTGGCGCGACAACTTGGCCCCGGCAAAACTGTGGTGACGATCCTGTGCGATACTGGCTTTCGGTATCTGTCGACGCTTTACAACGCTGAATGGCTCGCGGCCAGAGGGCTGCCGGTGTTTGGCTGGCTCGCGCAGAAAAGTTGATCATTCGACAAGCGTAATGGTTTGCGTTACAAGGATTTAATGAGCGAAGACCCCATTCGGGCGACGGGCCGCGACACTGAAACAGGCGATCGGATGCAGCGCGTTCGTGTCGGTTTGACTGGTCTTGCCGTTGTCCTCCTTATCATAGCGCTTGCGGCTGCTGTCTTTCGACGCGTCGATGATCAAGCCGGAGCCAGCAGCGCGAATAACAGCGCTCAGGCGCTGCCTCCTTCAATTGATGAACCGCTGGCTGAACTTGGCGTCGCGCCGGGTGCGGCTGAGGAAGAGAGCAATAATAGCAAATAAAATGAGAAACATAATAAGTACATATAGCGTCTATAAAAAGAAAATGGTGGATATAAAGTCCTCTGAGATTAAAAATCCCCGTTTGATGCACGAAATCCCGTTGTAAGGCACGACTTCCCCTGATATCGCTTCGCTCTAATCTTGGGCGGAGAGTAGTGATTCTGTTGTCGATTCGGGTGATGCGGTTCGCGCATGCCCATGTCAGCACAATCAATTCCGCCACTATGGGAGTGGGTGGCGCGGGTGAGCGGAAGGGGACTATATAAGGGCCACACGCTGAACGCGATTGACGCGAAAGGCCGCGTTGTCATCCCTGCGGGGCTGCGCCAAATCATTGAGCAAAATGGTACTGGTCGGCTGCTGGTCATTGGCAAGCATGATAGCGACCCCTGCCTTATCGGCTATGACAGTGGTTGGGCGACGCATCTCCATGCCCAGCGGACGCACCGCGACAGCATCCAATTTGACAAAAATGGTACGTCTGCTGGCTCGAATCCAAATCGACGCGCATTCGGCATGACCGAAGATGTGCCGTTTGATCCCAGCGGTCGGTTCGTTCTGCCACCATTTTACAAGAGCCGAGCCAAGCTTGACGATCTCGCCTTTTTCCTCGGCACGGGGGATACATTTGAAATATGGAATCCCCATGTTCTGATCGAAACGCCGGGTATTGACGAAGAAATCAAAGAAATCGCGGCCTATGAAATGCAGCGGCGGGCGGCGGCATGACTGCCGTCCCGCACATCCCGGTTTTGCTTGATGAGGTGATTACCGCGCTCGCGATTGTGCCGGGGGAGCGTCATGTTGACGGCACATACGGCGCAGGCGGATACAGCGCGGCGATGCTTGCTGGGGGGGCTGAGGTGTACGGCTTTGACCGTGATCCGGGTGCGATTGCCGCTGCCAAGCCACACGCACATCTTCGTCTGTTTGAAACGGCGTTTTCCCAAATGGCGACGGTGCTTGAGGCCGAAACCCTGACACCGGTTGACGGCCTGACGCTCGATATTGGCGTATCCTCGATGCAGCTTGATCAAGCAGAGCGTGGCTTTTCATTCCAGAGTGATGGTCCGCTTGATATGCGGATGGCGCAGTCGGGTGAAACTGCGGCGGAGTTCCTCAACACCGCGCCGGAAGGCACAATCGCCGACATCATCTACCGTTACGGCGATGAGCCCAAATCACGCCGGATTGCGCGCGCGATTGTTGCCGCGCGCCCGCTTGAGCGCACGGGTGATCTTGCCAATATCGTTCGCCGTGCTTGCGGATATAAACCGCATGATAAAAAAGACCCGGCAACGCGTACCTTTCAGGCGATCCGCATTCATATCAATGGCGAACTTGATGAACTTGAGGGCGGATTGGCAGCGGCGGAGCGGGTGCTGAAACCCGGTGGTCGCCTTGCTGTTGTGACGTTTCACAGTCTTGAAGACCGGATGGTCAAGCAATTTTTGCGGACGCGCAGTGGCGGTGCGCCTGCTGTATCGCGCCATGCCCCGGATCAGGCATCGCGTGGCCCCGCAGCCAGCTTTGAATCAGTCGCAAAGCCCGTTCGCGCGGGTGTTGATGAAATTGCGCGTAACCCCCGCGCTCGCTCGGCCACGTTACGCGTGGCGCACCGCACCGCCGCCCCGGCTTGGTCATCAAGTAAAGGAGACGCCTCATGATTGCGCAGAGATTTCGCCCCGTTGGATGGGTAGCGGGCGTAGCACTTGCCGCAACGGCGCTTTACCTTGTGTCACTTCAAGTTGCGAGCGAACGCGGGCGGCTTGAACAAATTGACCGCAAGATCGCCGCGACAAAGCGCGAAATTCGCCAATTGCAAACCGAAATGGGGACGCGCGCCAGCCTGCGTCAGCTTGAGCGGTGGAACGGCGAAGTGCTTGCGCTCAGCGCCCCGCAAGCTGGGCAATATCTTTCGGGCGAAGCTGGGCTTGATACGCTCAACCGCGATGAGATCGGGCGCAAGCCTTCGGCCCCACCGCCGGTGATGGTCGCTGTCATTCCTGTTGATGCGACCAAGTCAGTGGAAAAAACAACACCGTCTGCGCTGTTTGCTGCACTCACCACACCCAAAGTGCCGCGAAAACTCACCGCGCAAGATCGCACTGTACAGGCGGCAATTGCGCCAAAACCAGTCTCTCGACCTAAGCGCGAAGACATTGCGTTGGTTGACCGTGACGCGCTGAAACGCATTGCCAGCGTTGAAACAGGTGCCCGTCGAACTGACGGCATAACCAAACCATGACAACATTGGTCGCCAGACCAACGCGTGCGCGCCATTCGGGTTCGCGCCAGCAAAGCCTTGCGCTTTCACATCAGCGGCTGATGCTGCTGATGCTGGTGTTTCTCGGGGTTGGATGCTTGATCGCGGGGCGGATCGTCTGGATGAATATCGCCAGTGCCGCCGTTGCGGCACCCGGCGCTGCCATTGCCACACGCGCCGATTTGGTTGATCGCAATGGATCAGTGCTCGCGCGCACGATTGAGGCGCATTCAATTGGCGTCCACCCAAACCGCCTGCTCGGAAAGCCAGAACTGCTTGCGCCGCAACTTGCCCGGTTGATGCCCGAACGCAGCGAAGCGCAATATCTTGCGATCCTCAAATCAGGGAAAAGCTTCACTTACTTGCGCCGTCGCGCAATGCCAGAGCTGGTGGCAGCGGTGAACGCGCTTGGTGAGCCGGGCATGGCCTATGCGCGCGAACCCGAACGGCTTTATCCGCAAACCACGCTTGCCGCGCACGTTATCGGTTACACTGATTTTGACGGCAACGGCGTTATGGGGATGGAGCGCGTCCTCAATGATCAGCTCAGCAACCCGCTTGGTAAGGGAAAACCCGTTGCGCTTTCCATCGACAGTCGGGTGCAGGCGGCAATGGAGAGCGAGCTTTCAGCGGCAATGACTGATTTGCGCGCGATTGGTGCGACCGGGCTGGTGCTTGATGTTGATACGGGCGAAGTCATCTCAATGGTTTCTCTCCCGCTGTTCAATCCCAATAAAAGCGGGCAAGCCGATGCCGAAAGCCTGCGCAACAATGTGACGCAAAGTGTTTATGAGCTTGGCTCAACCTTCAAGCCGCTGACCGTTGCCGATGCGATTGACAGCGGCAGCATCACCAATCTTGCCCGCCGTTATGATGCAACAGCGCCAATTCAGGTGGGCAAGTATAAAATAAGCGATGATCATCCTTCGCGCCGCTGGCTTAATACGCCCGAAACACTTGTGCATTCGTCAAATATCGGCACCGCACGGATTGCCGATGAACTCGGTTCGGAGCGTGCGCAGGTTTTTTACCGTAAGCTTGGCTTTGGTGAACCGCCGCATATTGAACTGCGCGAACGCGGACGGACATTGTGGCCAACCTCTTGGGGCCGCGTCACCAATATGACGGTGGCTTACGGCCACGGGATTGCGGTAACCCCGCTTCATCTGGCGAGTGCCTATGCCGCGATCATCAACGGCGGCGTCTGGCGACCTGCTACTCTGCTCAAGGTTGCACCCGGCAAAGCAGCCAAAGGGAGGCGGATTGTTTCACGGCAGACCAGCGACATCATGCGCAAAATGCTCCGTTTGATTGTTACTGAGGGGACTGGTAAAAAGGCCAATGTCCCAGGATTTCGGATTGGTGGCAAAACCGGCACCGCTGAAAAACCCGGCGTCGGCGGCTATTCAAAAACCATCAACGTCTCGACCTTTGCCGCTGTATTTCCAATGGATAAGCCGCGTTATGTCGTGATCGCAATGCTCGATTCGCCAAAGGGAAGTGCCGCCTCATCGGGGCAGACAACCGCAGCCTATACTGCCGCTCCGGTGGTCGCAAAGGTCATTGCGCGCACCGGGCCGATGCTTGGGATTTATCCCGACAATGCTGTTGATGTTGATTTGTCTGATATGATGCCGCTCTTGTGGAAAGCAAAGGGTGAGCGCGAATGAGGCTGGGAACGCTGATCGGCACTGATGATGCGACGCCTGTAACAGGTTTTGCGATTGATCACCGCAAGGTCGCGCCGGGTACTATATTCGGCGCGTTTGTCGGCGCGAAATTTAACGGTGAGGATTATATCGAAGCAGCAATTGCTTCGGGCGCTATCGCTGTTGTTGCGCGGCCGCAAGCCAAAGTGTTGGGTGCAGTTCATATCGCCGAGGATGATCCACGGCGGGCTTTTGCGCTGATCGCTGCACGTTATTTCGCGCCCTTTCCTAAAGCCGTTGTTGCCGTCACAGGCACCAATGGCAAGACATCAACTGTCGAACTCACCCGCCAGCTTTGGCACATGGCGGGCGAACGCGGGGCTTCAATTGGCACGCTTGGCGTAACCACGCCTGACGAGCGCGTAGTGACTGGCCTGACAACGCCCGACATCGTGACGTTCTTGTCAAACATGGCGGGTCTCGCGCGTGAGGGCGTTACGCATGTCGCTTATGAGGCGTCGAGCCACGGGCTGCATCAATACCGCGCCGAAGGGCCGCGTGTCGCGGCGGGGGCATTCACTAATCTCAGTCGCGATCACCTCGATTATCACGGTGACATGGCCAATTATATGACGGTCAAGCTGCGGCTGTTCTCCGAAGTGATTGCTGATGATGGCACCGCAGTCATTTGGGCCGATGATAGCTATGCCCCGCGCTTTATTGATCTGGCGCGCGAACGCGGGCTCAAGATGATCCGCGTTGGCACGATGGGCGAAGAAATCCGCATTACCGCGCGGACGCCCACTCAGCTTGGCCAGACTTTGACGCTTGAAATTGGTGGCCAGACGCACACGCTTAAGCTGCCACTGATTGGCGCGTATCAGGCGGCAAATTGCCTCATCGCTGCGGGTCTTGTAATTGCAACGGGCGGGGACGTTGCAACGACGCTTGCCAATCTGGGGCGGGTGCAGCCCGTGCGCGGGCGGCTTGAACGGGCGGTTATTACCAAGACAGGCGCGCCCGTATATGTCGATTACGCCCATACCGCTGATGCGCTTGAAGCCGCAGCCGAGGCGCTGCGCCCGCATGCCAAGGGTCGGCTGATCCTTGTTTTTGGTGCGGGCGGAGACCGTGATACGGGCAAGCGCGGCGAAATGGGTAAGGTCGCGGTGCGCGATGCCGATATCGTCATAGTCACTGATGATAATCCGCGCACTGAAGATCCTGCGATGATCCGCCGCGCGATCCTGAAAGACGCGCCGGGTGCGCGCGAAATCGGCGGACGGCGTGATGCGATTGCTGCGGCAATTGCGATGGCTAGTGCTGATGATGTTGTTCTGCTCGCGGGCAAGGGCCATGAACAAGGGCAGATCGTCGGTGATCTGGTGCTGCCGTTCGACGATGTCAGCGTCGCGCGCGAGTGTGCGGCATGACCGCGCTGTGGACAGCGGCTGATATCGCCGCAGCGACAGGCGGCACTGCATCGGGCAATTTCAATGCGTTCGGTGTTGCGTTTGACAGCCGCGAAGTTGGCGGGGGTGACCTTTTCATTGCGCTGACGGGCGAAAGTACTGACGGTCATAAATTCATTGAGGATGCATTCGCACTTGGCGCGGCGGGTGCACTGGTGTCACAGCCTGTCGCACAGCCGCATGTGTTAGTGGCGGATACGACTGCGGCGCTTGATGCGCTTGGTGCGGCGGCGCGCGCGCGAACGAACGCGAAAATCGCGGGCGTCACTGGATCAGTCGGGAAAACAGGTACCAAGGAAGCGCTGGCCGCAGCCCTTGCCCGCGCCAATCGCGGCCCAGCGCATAGGTCAGTCAAAAGCTATAACAACCATACCGGCGTCCCGCTCAGCCTTGCGAGAATGCCCGCCGATAGCGCTTTTGCAGTGTTTGAAATGGGCATGAACCATGCGGGCGAACTTGCGACACTTACGCAGTTTGTGCATCCGGATGTTGCGCTCGTGACAGCGATTGCGCCTGCACATATTGAACATTTCGAGAATATTGAGGCGATTGCTGACGCCAAGGGTGAGATTTTTCAAGGGCTACAACCCGGCGGCACGGCGGTGATCCCGTTTGACAGCCCCTACCGAGATCGCTTGATCGGCCATGCCAAGCCCTATGCTGCCAATATCCTGACTTTCGGGCGCGGCGAAGGTGCTGACGTTCGTGTCGTCGATGAAGTTCCAACACGCGACGGGACGATGCTCAATGTTATCCTGCCCGGTGCTGATCTAAGTTTTACCCTGTCGCAACCCGGTGAGCATTGGGTGTCAAATAGCCTTGCCGTGCTTGCCGCCGTCAATGCACTTGGCGGAGATTTGGCGGCTGCTGGGCTTGCGCTTTCCGATATGGCGGGGATCGCTGGGCGTGGTGCTCAACATAAAATCAAGCTTGTTGGCGGTGAAGCGCTGCTGATTGATGAAAGCTATAACGCAAATCCAACATCGATGGCGGCAACGCTTGCCGTCCTTGGCGCGACGCAAGCCAAGCGGCGGATCGCCGTACTTGGCGCGATGCGTGAGCTTGGCAGTGAGAGTGATGCGCTTCATGCCGGGCTTGCGGATGCGGTTCTGGCAGCCAACGTTGATTATGCACTACTGGTCGGTGCTGGGATTGAACCGCTTGCAAAAGCGCTTGAGGGCAAACTGAATTTCGCGCATTGGGCCAACGCAGACGCAGCGCGCGGGTCTTTGCAAAAGATACTCGCGCCCGGCGACGTCATTCTCATCAAAGGATCGAACGCGATTGGCCTTGGCCAGATCGTTACGGCGCTTACGGGGTTGCAGGCCTGATGCTTTATTTCCTTGCCGATCAATTGGGTTTCCCCGGCGGGCTAAATCTTATCCGTTACCTCTCATTTCGCACCGGCGGCGCAGTTGCGACGGCGCTGATCATCGGGCTGTTGATTGGCCC
>JAYTMV010000111.1:0-3007 GCA_043728175.1 Sphingomonadales bacterium | reverse complement strand
ATCGAGCGCGGCGCGGTCAAACGGCGCATGCTCGGCATCAAGCACAAGGCAATCGAGGCTGCTGAAGCTGAGCACCTCAACCACATGCGGGTGCGGCGTTTTGATCCATGTGCCAGCGAGCAATTCGCCAGCGCGCAGCCGGTCGCGAAAGTCTACCACAGGTTTTTACTCGCCAGAGCCGCGCCCTCCGCCAAGGTCGCCAGTTTCGCATAGACAATCTCAGGATCAACCACGCCAAAGCCGGCAAAGGTTGAAAATCCGCAATCAGTGCCCGCAATCACCCGCTCTCGTCCGATGATATTGGCGTAGCGTTCGATCCGTTCGGCGACGACGCGGGGATGTTCGATGAAGTTCGTCGTCGAGTCGATCACGCCGGGGATCAGGATTTTGTCCTCTGGGATAATGTCCGCCATTTCGACAAAGTAATTCCAGTCGGCGGCATGACGCGGGTTGCTGGTTTCAAAAAGCAAGGCGGCGGGTTTTGCAGCCATCAATGTCGGCAGGATGACCCCCATTTCGACGTCGCAACAATGCGGCCCTTCATAATTGCCCCAGCACACATGCATCCGCACGCGGTCGGCTGGCACATTGCGCAGCGCGTGGTTCAGCGCTTCAACATGGCCCCCGATCAGCGTGAGATACTCGCCATCGCTGCGATCCTTATACATCATGTGGCGGCCAAGCCCTAGGTCTGGGCTGTCGAGCTGGAGATTTAATCCAGCCGCGACAATCGCCTCATATTCGGGCCGCATCGCCTCTGCCAATGCCTCCAAATAGGCGTCTTGGCTGGGGTAATATTCATTGGGCTGGAACAGCGCGATCACACCGGGCGAGGCGGCGTTCATGAAGCCGCCGGTTGGTTTATGCGCGGCCAAAGCGGCGGTCATATGGGCTAGGTCGTCCTCAAGCGGAGCCATAGATTTGACTGCGATAGGCCCCACGCATTTGGGGCGGCGATAGGTCGGCGTGCCCCCGCCTTTCGATTGCCGCTCCAGAAAGCTGGGAAACATCTCAAGGTCTTTGGGCGCGCTGCGCGGGCTATCGCCGTCAAAGCCGGTGATCCGGTCTTTGATATAGGTGGCATAGCTGATTTTCGACATCTCGCCGTCGGATACCAAATCGACGCCGCTTGCGACTTGACGGGCGACGGCATCATCCACCGCCGCGCCGATGACGCTTGCAAATACTGCGGCATCAATCGCCTCGCCGCGTTCTTGTGCAAAAACTAGATCGGTCACAGCGGCGGAGCGCGGCAATGATCCGACATGGGTCGTGAGTATGCGGCCAGCCATTAGGTAAATTCCTTTTCATTCATTATCAGCCAATGTTCAATGGTTGCTGCAAAGGCGCTAGACGCTTCGAGTGGCAGCATATGGCCAGCACCCGCGACCTCTTCAAACTGCGCGCGGGGCGTTTGTGTTGCCCAGTCTTTATGCCAAGCGGGCGGGCACAGCGTGTCTTCGCTTCCGCATAGATAAAGCACCGGAATATCAAGAACCGCAATGGCGGCGCGACGGTCTTCGCGCAGTCGCAGCGCTTCGCTTTGGCGGACAAAAACATCGGCTCCTAAGCCCATCCCCATGTCGCGCAGCAAATCAAGTAGCGCGCTATCTTCCCGGTTTTGTGCGGCGAGATAATTGGGTTTCAATTCCTCAACCAACACCCGTTCCAGCCCGGCGCCATTTGTATCGGCGCGAACTTCGGCCTGCTGCACAGGTCGATGCGCAGCGCGTTCGGGCAAATCAGCAGTTGCATTATAGCCTGCCAGCACCAGCCCCGCGATCCGTTCTGGCGCTTGCACTGCCATTTCCACGGCAACGATAGCGCCCAAAGAAAAGCCGACCGGCAGCAACATGCCGGTGGTCGCCGCCAGCGACCATTCGGCCATCGCGGATATGCTGTCATCCTGCGTGAGATCGGCATCGAGTGCGCCAGAAAGCACGGCCCGCACATCGGCGGTCCACAGTCGCGCATCGCACATATTGCCTGGCAAAAGAACCGGTGTTGGCGGCATCAGCCAAGCCGTGCCGAGCTGCCCGGCAACAACTCGCCAGCGAACAATCGCTGTTCTGGCGACAGCTCTGGCCGTTCGATCCGTTCGAGTAACATTGCAACCGCAGCCTCGGTCATCCGCCGCACTGGCTGGCGGATCGTTGTCACCTGATACGCAAGCCATGTTGCAGGGCCGACGCCGTCGAAGCCGACCACCGACAAATCGCCGGGCACTTCGAGGCCGAAATTTATCCGCGCGCTATCAATCGCGCCAATCGCCATCAGGTCATTGGCGCAAATCAGCGCATCCATTTTGCGGTCGGTCAAATTCATGAGTTCTTTCAGCGCTGCATCGCCGCTGGCATAATCAAAATTGCCGCGGACGATTTGGCAGTCACGCCCGAGTTGCTGCAACCGACGCCGCGCAGCTTCAACGCGTTCTTCGCCCACATAGCTATCAGCGGGTCCGGCAATGATGCAAAACACCTGATGTTCACTCTCAACCAAGGCGTCCACAAGCGCATGTTCGCCGCTGACAGAATCGCAGCACACACTGGCAACGGGTACGCCTTCGCCGATACGGTTATACAATACGACCGGCACGCCGCGATCCGCAAAGGCCGCTAGTTGTTCAGGATGAAGCCGCGCGGCAACAATCGCGCCGTCGACGCGGTAGCGCCAGACTTGATCAAGCACTTCATCAACGTCTGATTCGGCGGCGAGCGAGAACAGCAGAACGCGAATGCCTTGCGCTGACAAACGCTGGGTTAATTCGGCCAGAACTTCTGGATAATAGAGGTTGGTCAGGTTCGAAATGATGATCGCGACCAGATTGGAGCGCCGCGTAATCAGGCCCTGAGCAATCGCATTGGGATAATAGCTAAGTTCGCGCGCGGCGGCCAAGATTTTCTCACGCGTGCGCGGTGCAACTGACGCACCCTGTTTGAAACAGCGCGATACCGCCGATTGCGAGACCCCGGCGTGTCGGGCGACATCATAGGACGTTGCGCGCCCG
>JAYTMV010000110.1:0-8559 GCA_043728175.1 Sphingomonadales bacterium | reverse complement strand
TCCAACCAGCTACCTTGCCCGCGCGCATTGGAACGCCCCGCTTGATGACAAAGAAGCCAATGAGCGCGCGGCGCTGTTCGTGCGCGGACAGGCAAGTGTATTCAACAGGTCACGAAATGTCTGGGCACCGCGCTACCGACAGGCTGCATTTGGCGCATTCTTGACTGATGCCCCCGAAGCAACACGCGCACTTGACGCCGCTTACGGTGATGTTGCCGCCGCCTTTGATCATTTCATCGCCAGCGTTGATCCCAAAACCCCGATCATTCTAGCCGGGCATAGCCAAGGCAGCCTGCATTTGCTGCGCCTGCTCAAAGAAAAAGTAGCGGGTAAGCCATTCGCGAAGCGCATTGCCGCCGTCTATGTTATCGGCTGGCCACTTGCTATGAAGGCTGATTTGCCAGCGCTTGGCTTGCCTGCCTGCAATGCGCCTGAGCAATCGGGCTGCATCCTCGCGTGGCAAAGCTTCGGCGAGCCTGCGGACTATAGTGATATCATAAAAAAGTTTGAGGCGGCCCCAAGTCTGACGGGCATTCCCCGCACAGGTGACACTTTGCTTTGCACGAATCCGGTAAGTGGCACGATCAGCGGCAAGACCCCCGCCAGCGCCAATCTTGGTACACTCAAAAACAACGCCGATTTTAGTGATGGCAAACTTGTCGCAGGGGCAGCAGCGGCACGCTGTGATTCCAAGGGCTTCCTTCTGATCGGCGAAAATCCACCACAGCTTGGCCCCTATGTTCTGCCCGGCAATAATTATCACGTTTATGACTACAGCCTGTTCTGGAGCAATATCCGAGGCGATGTCGAACGCCGCGCGCAGGCGTTTGCCGGGGGATGATTACAACTAGCACGACTGATTTCCGCGCTACCCTTCCTGAGGGCGGACGGCTGATCGGGCTTGATGTCGGCACCAAAACCATCGGCACTGCTCTGTGTGATGCGGGATGGAGCTTCGCCTCCCCCGCCGACCTCATCCGCCGCACCAAATTCAGTGCGGATAAGGCGGTGCTTCAAGCAATGATTGCAGCGCAAAGCGTGCGCGGCATCGTCATCGGTTTGCCCTTGAACCTTGACGGCAGTGATAGCCCCCGCACCCAGTCAACCCGCGCTTTTGCCCGCAATGTCGAGCCGATCGGCCTGCCAATCCTCCTCTGGGATGAACGCTGGTCAACCCAAGCGGTTGAGCGCGCAATGGTCGCGGCTGACGTAAGCCGCGCAAAAAGAGCAGAGCGGATCGATAACGCAGCGGCTGGCTGGATTCTCCAGGGTGCGATTGATGCACTGATGACTGGATAGAAACGTTATACTGCACTTTTGGTGCGGGCGGTCGGAATCGAACCGACACTCCTCTCGGAACGGGATTTTGAGTCCCGCGCGTCTACCAATTTCACCACGCCCGCAACGCTGTCGCTGTTAGCGAAGGGTTTGCCGCTAATCAACTCTATATCACACCCCGCGTTTGCGCGGATCAGCACCATGCGGGTTTTGGCCGCTGGTTCCGGGCAACAGCATCATGATCAGGAGCGCGCCAACCCCCATGATGAGCGCGCCACTCAACACAAAATCAAGGCTGCCATCGCCCGCAATTGGCAGATTGGCCATAGCCAGAGGGCCATAGCCAAGCAGCAACCACAACCCGCTTCGCCCCGAATCATGTAATCGCCGCACGCCAACAGCAACGGTTGGCACCAGAAAAATGATTAACGTGCAAAGTTCGATAATACCCATACCGAGTGCAACTGGCGCTACGCCTATGCGTAGCTCATCAAAATAGCGCGCACCAATTTGAAGGAAGGTAACCAAGATAACAAAAACCCAAAATTCGGAACGGCGCGCGCGCCCCGAAAATGTGGCGTAGTTTTTGAAAGGCCCGATAATCCAGTCCATGCGAATCCCCGGTGAATTTATCGTTAGTTTCTGGGCGATTGGCGGCGATAACTCAAGGCTTCTGCAATATGAATTCGCGAAACAGTCTCAGACGCGCCAAGATCAGCGATAGTTCGGGCCACCCGCAAGATCCGCGTATAGCCGCGCGCGGTCAGCCGCATTGCTTCAGCCGCTTGGGCAAGCAGTTTGCGTCCCGCTTCGTCTGGCGTTGCGACCCGTTCGAGCAGCTTACCGTCGGCTTCGGCATTAGTACGCGCGGTTTCTTGGCTGTAGCGCTCGGTTTGGATGGCCCGCGCCGCAGCCACACGCGCAGCAACGGCCGCTGATCCTTCGGCCGGCGCTGGCAACACCAAATCGGCAGCACTCACCGCCTGTACCTCGATATGCAAATCGATCCGGTCAAGCAGCGGCCCCGAAACCTTAGCCTGATAGTCTGCCGCACAGCGCGGGGCGCGCGAACAGGCAAGTGCTGCATCGCCGAGGTGGCCGCAGCGGCATGGGTTCATCGCCGCGATAAGCTGAACCCGCGCTGGAAAGGTAACATGCGCATTAGCGCGCGCCACGCTGACCGTACCCGTTTCAAGCGGTTGGCGCAGCGAATCGAGCACCGCGCGCTGAAATTCGGGAAGTTCATCAAGGAACAACACCCCGAGATGGGCGAGGCTAACTTCGCCGGGACGTACCTTGAGTCCCCCGCCGACGAGTGCCGCCATCGACGCCGAATGGTGCGGGCTGCGAAACGGGCGCGTGCGGATCAAGCGTCCGGCATCAAGCTCTCCCGCAACGCTTGCCACCATCGACACTTCAAGCGCTTCGGCCGGGCTTAGCTCGGGAAGTATCCCCGGCAAGCACGCCGCCATCAACGATTTGCCCGAACCCGGTGGGCCGACCATGACGAGATTATGCCCGCCCGCCGCTGCAATCTCAATCGCGCGCTTAGCGGTTTCCTGCCCCTTAACTTGGGCAAGATCAGGCCCGTGGATGATCGCCGCCGCTTCACCGGGGGCTGGCGCGCTGAGCAGCGATTGGCCCTTAAAATGGTTGAGCAGGCTAAGCACGTCAGGTGCTGCAATCACCTCAATCTCGCCCGCCCATGCCGCCTCTGCGCCTTGTACGGCAGGGCAAACCAGCCCTAGTCCATTCGCCGACGCATGAAGTGCGGCGAGCAAAACACCCGGAGAGGCCGCGACCCGACCATCAAGGCTGAGCTCACCTATAAACATATAGGACGCGAGCGTTTCAGCATCGACAACCCCCATCGCACCGAGCAGCGCAATTGCAATCGGCAGATCATAGTGCGAACCCTCTTTGGGGAGGTCAGCCGGGGAAAGGTTGATCGTGATCCGCTTGGGCGGCAGCGAAAGCCCCATCGCTGAAATCGCCGAACGGACGCGTTCGCGACTTTCGCCAACGGCTTTGTCGGGCAGTCCAACAACCACGAACGAAGGAACGCCGGGGGCAATATGGCATTGCACCTCAACACTGCGTGCCTCTAGCCCTAAATAGGCCACCGTCATTACGCTTGCTATCACCCGCGCCCCCTGCCCCCCGCGATCATGGGCAAAGCGCCGTTAACCGCAATCACATACACTTGGGAAAGCCTATACGTGCGATTTGCCATAGCGATTATGGCACAGCAGCACTTAATTGATATTCGGGCGACCCAAAGCATTAGTGCCAGTATAGGCGCTGGCGCGCGCTTGTCGATTATCGCTGCGCTGAATATTATTCGCATACTCTTTTTGCTTTCGCCGTTTTTTCTCTCGCTGCCCCAAATTGCGCGTGCGAATGAGGCAAGCGCTTATGCTGCGATTGACGACAGTATTTTCGATACGCCGTCATTTGGAGAAACAGCGCAATTTGGCCCGTTCACCATATTAAATGCAGCCGAGGCGCATTTGAACGGGGCAACTGATGAAGCAACCCCTGATCAGTTTCGCCAGATGATCAAAGCATATCCGGGGATCAAGCGGATCAGCATGATTGATTGCCCCGGCACCGAAAATGACGATGCCAATCTCGAAGTCGCGCGAATGATCCGCAAAGCAGGGATCAGCACGCATGTGCCCGCCAACGGTTCGGTGCGATCAGGCGGGGTTGAGCTGTTCCTTGCCGGACTGAAGCGCACTTATGAGAAAGGCGCACAGTTTGGTGTGCATAGCTGGATCGATGAAGACGGGATGCAGGCGCGCGATGTCCCCGCCAATGATCCAATCAACGCTGCCTACATAAGCTATTATCAAGAAGTCGGTCTGCCGCCGCAGACCGCGCGTGCATTTTACGCCTTCACCAACCAAACCGCGTTCGACTCAATCCATTATATGAGCGAGCAGGAACTGGCACGTTTCCAAATCACCAACTGAGTGTATCCGCCGATGAACGGGGCGCGTCCTGCTTGTGATTGTCACAACTCATCACCACATAGTTTTGTATGAAGTGGCTTGACCGATTGCGCGTGCTCAACGCGACCGAAGCAATGCGGGTTGCGCAATTGGTGGTCGGCATATTGTTTGTGCTGGTGACGCCACTTGTCGGCTTGCTGCCTGGCCCCGGCGGTGTGGTTGTGTTCGGGATCGGCCTTGGCCTGATCCTGCGCAACTCGGCTTGGGCAAAACGTCGTTATGTGGCCTTCAAACGCAAACGCCCCAAAATGGGCGGCTGGGCCGACTGGGGCCTACGCCGCAAAAGCGCCAAACGTCGTGGGCAGAAGGCAAAGTTTGAAAAGCGCCATTAGAGTCTTTCCGGGGTCAGGCGAGTATTTTCCGGAAATAGTCGTAAAGCGCTGGCTCGACGCTTTCGGACTGGAGCGATTTGAAACGCGCGTCAAATTCCTTTGTGCGCCAATCATAGTTGGGCTTTTTGTCAACATTCCAGCGTTTTACAAAATCGACAATCGGATGATAACATTCAGCCGTGTCTTTACCCGCGCTTGGGGCTCTGCTCATCCTGAAAGGGAAAATTGGCCGGTGTCGATCAACGAAAATCATATTTTCTTTGATGCTTTTTCGCAGGTTCTTTTCCTTGCGCGTACGCCAGTCATTATCGAGCGTTAAGTCAGTCCAAGTGTTAATGTAGTGCATCATCGTCAGCATCGCAGCGCGGCCCCAAACGGTATTGCCCGTTCCGCCGACATCTGAATGCACGCCGGGCATCCATATCTGGCGGTAGCCGCACATCCCCTCACCCAGTGGGCAATCCATCCGCCCTTCCCAGATTTTGGGTTTGAAGAAACGGCGATCCTCATCAATCGCGAGGATTTGAATTGCGTGTTTGCATCCGCTCGGCACTAGGCCATCGGGGAAGCGGATTGGATTGAACATTTTCATCCCCTCAATCCCGCCCATTACTGAGTCGAATATGCCAATAAATTCGACGCCTGTTTCGTGGAGCTCAATATCATCAGGCGCGTTCTTGCGTTCTTGCCACGCGGCAACGACGGCGGGTGCCGCGCGGATATCCCCGGGTTTAAGCAAACCATAGGTGCAAATGAGTCCGCAAAGAGCGCGCGCGGCCATTGCCCCGCGTGAGAAGCCGAAGATATAAATTTTATCCTTCTTCTTCTCATCCTCTTCGGTAAAATCATAATTGGCACAAATGTTGGTATATTGATCAAGTATCTGTGAATAAATCGAATTTCCCGTGATCAGGTTGGCCATATCGCGCGTGTCAGGCTGCGACGATATCCCAGAGGTGTAAAAAACCACCTGCGGCTTGCCATCCTCCGATGTGTCACGCAATTGGAGGAGATAGCCAAGCTCATACACATTTGAATAGCTCATATAGCCAGCCGCCTGCGAGGCCGAAACCATCGTGCCATCAATAAGTGAAATCAGATGTCGGCTCATATTGATCCCCCGGTTACACCAAGACGCACGCCACCTTATTCAGCGATTTTAGCACTAATTACACGTGATGGCCATCACCCTATCAAGGCGAGCAAATTCACTAAGGAATAAGCCATTGTCCGTTCCATCCTTCGGGTTGGTGCGCAAACCGCGCGCGGACATGGCCGTCATGCGCAAGGTATAGCCATTCGAGCGTATCAAGCGTCACCGTCAGCACCGCGAAGTTAATGCGGCCCGCTTCGGTTTCGCTGCGCTCAGGTACGCGCGATTCAAGCGATGCAGGCAGACCTGATATCGGTTTGTCGGCCACACTGCCGGGGGCATAGCGGGTAAGGTAACAGCGCCTACTGCTCGGCGATGAGGCAAGCCATGCGGCATCAGCGGCATCGCCTTCGGCTGCAACTGTCGCCGTCCCACCTGCCCGAATTTGAATTTTGGCGGCTGGATCATAGCCGAGCACATTGACCCATGCGCGCGTCCCAATCTCGCCGACTTTGGCCGAACGCAGATCAGTGTGAAACCGCATTGTTGCATCGGCCTCAACACATTTGCGAAGCACCATGACACGTTGTTGTGGCAGCCCTTCAGCATCAACGCTTGCAACCACTGGCGTATGAAATGCCGAACGGCGATCAGCCCCGCCGCGCACGAGCCGCATCCAAATGTCAGCCAACACAGCATCGAGCGTGTCGGGTTTAACTGCTAATGTCATTATTCAAACCGCTCCGCACACCAATCGCAATGAGCCATTGGCCGATAAAGTAAAGCAGCCATATCGCAACGCCGGCCGTCACAGTATCGCCAATTGGCCCCAATCGCGCAAAAATCAAAAGGTCAGACGCGACGAACATCATCGCGCCAATGCCAGTGCGATAACGCGGGAAACGGCTTGTCCAAGCCGTTGCCGCCATGACTGAGAGCAGCAGCGCATAAACCGCTATCCCCAGCGCCGCGCTGCGGTCAGCAGGCAGCATGTAAGCGGTGATCACCGTCGCTGGAATGATCAAGACGGCAAGAAGGCGCTGGCTTAGCGTTAGCGACGCACGGCGATTGCGTGCATAAAGCCAGATCGCGATTACATGCCCGATCGCGAACGCTACAGCGCCCGTCATCAACCCCGCAGTTTCAAGCAGGACATCGCCCGCCGCACCAAACGCCATGACGGCGGCAAGCATCCAGCCATCCTGATCACGCGCCTGTGATGCCGCCCAGAGTGCCAGCAGGCTAACCCCGGCTCCTTTCCATAGCGTCGAGACAGCAGGGCCAAAGCCAAGCCCCCAGATCGCGACATAGCTCAATCCAGCGATCACAGCCGCGCGCAGCAGCCACGGTGCCCATATTTCGCGATATTCCATGCCTATGCCCTCTCGCCAAAGACTTAAAAAAGCCATAACGGCCTAACGCGTGACACAGCAAATACATATTATCGGGGGCGGCCTTGCGGGCGCTGAGGCGGCGTGGCAGCTTGCGGAGGCGGGCGTCACCGTGCGCCTGTCCGAAATGCGCGGGGTAGAGGGCACGGCTGCGCATAAGAGCGATGATCTTGGTGAGCTGGTCTGTTCAAATTCTTTCCGTTCGGATGATGCGACGAGCAATGCGGTTGGCCTGCTCCATGAAGAAATGCGCACGCTTGGTTCGCTTATCTTGCGTGAGGCCGACAAGCACCGCGTGCCAGCAGGTTCAGCGCTGGCGGTTGACCGCGACGGCTATGCGGCGGGCGTAACAGCGGCGATTGCCACGCATCCCAATATTACGCTCGTGCGTGAACGCGTTGATGCGCTGCCTGATGGCCCCGCGATCATTGCCACCGGGCCGCTGACAGGTGCCGCGCTTGCCGATGCCATAGCAGCAGAAACTGGCGAAGATGCCCTCGCTTTTTTCGATGCGCTTGCGCCAATTGCCTATTATGAATCAGTCAATATGGATGTCGCATGGATGGCGTCGCGCTGGGATAAGGGCGACACCAAAGACTATATCAACTGCCCGATGGATAAAGAGCAGTATCTCGCGTTCCATGCCGCGCTCATTGCGGGCGAAAAATCCGAATTTAAGGAGTGGGAAGCCAACACGCCGTATTTTGACGGTTGTATGCCGATTGAAGTCATGGCGGAGCGCGGGATTGATACGCTGCGTTATGGCCCAATGAAGCCGGTCGGGCTTGATAATCCCAAAACTGGCCGTTGGCCCTATGCCGTCGTTCAACTGCGCCAGGATAATGCGCTGGGCACACTTTGGAACATGGTTGGCTTTCAAACCAAACTCAAACACGCCGAACAAGTGCGCGTCTTTCGCATGATCCCCGGCCTCGAAAATGCCGAATTTGCGCGGCTTGGCGGGCTGCACCGCAACACCTTTATCAAAGCACCTAAGCTACTTGATGGCTCGCTCCGGCTGGCCTCAAAACTCAATATCCGCTTTGCCGGGCAAATCACCGGGTGTGAGGGCTATATCGAAAGCGCCGCTATTGGCATGTTGGCGGGGCGTTTCTGGGCGGCAGAGTTGGCTGGAACACCCTGCCCACCGCCTCCACCAACAACCGCGCTTGGCGCTCTGCTCGGCCATATCACCGGCGGGGCAGATGCTGAGACATATCAGCCAATGAACGTCAATTTCGGGCTGTTCCCGCCGCTTACCGAGAAGGTCAAAAAAGCTGATCGCAAGCGCGGTTATACCGATCGTGCCCGCGCAGATTTGGCGGCGTGGCTGGGTTAGGTCTCGCCCTCCTCCTCACCCGCAGGTGCGATGCGCAGCGGCGGTGGGCAATTGGTTGACTTGGGCTTGGCGCGCACCACGCGCGTTGTCATAAATTCAGCAGGCGTGAGAA
>JAYTMV010000109.1:0-15760 GCA_043728175.1 Sphingomonadales bacterium | reverse complement strand
TGAAGGGCTGGTACTCGTTGCCATTGGTTTGGAAGTCGGCACATATGGCAATTATAATGTGCGTAGTGCCTATACGATCAAACAGGAAGTCATTGACCGCAGGCGTTCACTCGGAACTGTTAAGCTTGTTTTGCCTGAATGAAGACGGGGAGCCGAAGCCCCCCGTCAATGATGTTTGAGCGCGGTGCCAAACGCGATCTCTCGGCTAAAGCCTCTACTCCGGTTGCCCGAAGTGTGTGGGGTGGCGGTTCCCACCTCTCAAACACTGGCTGTTAATTAGCATATTAAGGTTACGATTTCAATATCGCATTGCGGCTTAAACAAGCACCAAAGGTTCGTCACATCAACTTCGACCGTCAGCAAACGCCATCCCTCACCCCTAAATCACCACAATCTGGCGCAAATTTGCCCCATTTTGGGGGTAGTAATTTGACATTAACCATGCAAGTTCAAAGAGGAACCGGAAAACCGGGAATCGCTGGGAGGCGTCTGGACTTTGTACCAACGCAGTGAGCAAGGATTTGGCCAGGCCGGGCTGACGGTCGCATTGTCGCTTGATCAAGTGATCGCGCGGCCAGCGGCTGCGTCTTCGCTGCGTGAAACTCTCGCAAATTGGCATGAGCGGTTAAGCGAAATTGATTGGGTGCCCGATCTCGGCGTGGATATTGGATCGCGTCACTGGTTTCGCGGGGCAGCCACTTGCATACTCCTGTGCGCCGCGACAATCGCACTGTCACCAGGGTTTCGCGCGCTCCCCGGTCATGTGCCCGCACCCTTAAGCGGCGATGCGTGGGAGGAAACCCGCGCACAAGGGATCGCCCCGCAGGCGTGGGGCGGCGATACCGGGCGGCGGATGGCGGCAACCGATGCCGTGGTTCCCCTCGGTGATACGCCCGAACGCCCAAGCCTTGATATGACCGCAACGCTTGGCCAAGGCGATGGTTTCCGCCGCGTGCTTGAGCGCGCGGGCGTTGGCGGCGGCGAAGCGTCACGCGTGGCCGATATGGTCGCCCGCGTCAGCCCGCTGTCCGAAATCGAACCCGGCACCGCGATGAAGCTCACACTCGGTCGGCGCGCCAACCGCAATCAGGCGCGCCCGCTGGATGCACTTCAGTTCCGCGCGCGCTTTGATCTCACGCTCATGCTCGGTCGCGGCGCAAACGGCGCGCTCACCCTCACCCAAATTCCAATCGCGATCGACCGCACGCCGCTTCGCGTTCAAGGGCGCGTTGGTGACAGCCTTTACCGCTCGGCCCGTGCCGCAGGTGTCCCCGCCAAAGCCGTTGAGGCCTATATCCGCGCGATTGCCTCCAAACTCTCGATCAGCAATGATGTAAACGGCGACCACCGTTTTGATATGATCGTTGAACAGCAACGCGCCGAAACTGGCGAGGTCAAATTTGGCAAGCTGCTTTATGCTGGGCTTGATCGCGGCAACCGCACGATGCAGTTGCTCCAATGGACGATTGGCGGGCGCACAGAGTGGTTTGAAGCGTCAGGCGTTGGCGAGAAACGCGGCGGGATGACGCTCCCGGTGTCCGGCGCGCGGCTCACCTCAGGCTTTGGGATGCGCTTCCATCCGCTGCTTGGCTATACTAGGCTTCACCGGGGCGTTGATTATGCTGCGGTATACGGCACGCCGATTTATTCGGTTACCGACGGCCTCGTCAATTTTGCGGGCGGCGCTGGCGGCTACGGCCGGCAAGTGCGGATCGCGCACGCGGGCGGGCTTGGTACCAGTTACTCGCATATGAGCCGGATCATCGTCAGCCCCGGCGCGCGCGTGCGGCAGGGGCAAATCATCGGCTATGTCGGATCAAGCGGGCTATCCACCGGGCCGCACCTCCATTTTGAAGTGTTTCGGAACGGCCAAGTGATCAACCCGAAGAAAGTCCAATTCGTCTCGCGCTCGCTGCTCGAAGGCGCTGAGCTTGCCGCATTCCGCTCAAGACTGCGCGGGCTTTTGGGCGTGCAAACCGCAGGAACCGCCCAATCAGGCACAGCGGGGGCAGGCGCACCTTAGTTTTTTTACGCGTTTTTTCGCAACGCCACGCATCCACCATCTGGACGCGCCGCCAATTTTCGCGCAAAGGCATTTTCTGCATGGGCCGGCTTAGCTCAGTTGGTAGAGCACCTGATTTGTAATCAGGGGGTCACGAGTTCGAATCTTGTAGCCGGCACCATTTCTCAAACACACGAACACCGCATCATGGCAACGCCTTAGCGCGTATTTGGGGAACCTATTTCATCACGATCCGTTTTAGTTGCTCACATAAGGCAATTAGTCACCGAAAAGGATTTATCATGGATAGTGACCGCATCGAAGGCGCCGTAAAAATGACCGGCGGTAAAATTGAAAAGCAGTTTGGCCGTGTAATCGGCGATCATAAAATCGAAACCGATGGCATGATTGATCAACTCAAAGGTTCAGCGCAAAATCTCTATGGTAGTGCAAAGGACTCGGTAAAATCAGCGATTGATGGCGCGCCACCAAAGGTTCGTGACGGTGCCTATCAAACTATTGAGGTTGTGCGGGCCAATCCTTTGCTGAGTGCAATTTTGGCTGGCACCGTCGGTTATGCACTGTCCCTCGCGATGCGGCAAGAAACGCCGTTGAAGCGCAAGAAGAAGTAAGCGTTATGGCAGTTGCACCTGTGCAACGACTGTTATGATACCCGGCGCAGACAACGTTTCGGGTATCATCCAAACAGCAATAGCACCAGTATTCTTGTTGGCAGGTGTGGGTGGGATCATGAATGTGATCGCCACCCGCCTTGCGCGCGCGGTTGATCGTCGCCGGCTTCTCGAAGGGCAGTATGATGCTGCCGAAACTCCTCAAAAAATTGATTTTGTTGGCGAACTCCGCATCTTGGACCGCAGAATCAAATATGCTAATACAGCGACGTCACTTTGCGTTTCAAGCGCACTGGCCGTGTGCTTGGTTGTTATCCTGCATGTTGCGGGTGAGCTGGCTGGCTGGCCACTGTCATGGGCGATTGCGCTGGCGTTTATGAGTGCAATGATTCTTTTGGCGCTTGGCCTGATCGCGTTTTTGATCGAAATTCAGATGGCTTTAGGTAGCCTTCGTGTCCGAACCGAAATTGTCGGACGCAGCCCAAATCATATAGCAAATATGATCCGAAAAATGATGCAATAAAAACGGGGCGGCCAGATTGGCCACCCCGTTTCTTTTTATTCAAATCATATCAGAATTTGAAACGCGCACTGAGTGACAGAGCGTGGAATTGCCGATCATCATCGAACTGAACATCATAATCGACAACCATTGATACCGGCCCGGTTCCTGCAATATTAAGCGCGGCACCCGCGTTATAATATTCATTGGTCAACGGGCTCGTGACAAACGCAAACGGCGTATTGACTGCTGCTGATCGGAACGATGCGGAAATCGTGCGCGGATCATCAAGCTTGAACTCCCGGTACCAACCACCGCGTAACTGCGGCCGCACAGTAACGTTTCCGGCTTCAAATTTGGTGCCAATACGGCCGCCAAGGTTGAGGCGCAGAGACTCTGCGTCAATCCGCGAAACATTAAGCGCTGCGGGTGAGCCAGATTCACTAAACCCATCAATCTTGATGTCGGCGTAACGCAGTGTTGCGAATGGCTCGATCTCAAAGTTGCCAGCCGAAAAGCTCAGCCCTGTCGCAACGCCTGCCGCCCATACGCGACCGTCGGTTTTGGCCGAAAGCGAAGCGCTGGTATCCCCGAAAGCATAGCCACGGTTCAGTGTCCAATCGAGGTCATTATAACTTCCCCAAAAATCAACATAAACCGGGCCAACGCCAGCCGTACCAAAACCGCCTGCAAACCAGCTCTTGAGTTTGGTTGGTGCTGGAACCGGGCCGGGAGCAAGATCAACATCGCTTTGTTGCCATCCGCCAAAGGCACCAATCGTGGTTTTGGGGGTCAAGCGGAAGTCAGCGCCGCCCATAAAGGCGTAGTTGTCGTTGTTGACACGCGGGCGGTCAGTTGCAGCATCATATTTACCAAATCGCGCGCCGCCGAGTGCAAAAAATCCAACGCGTCCCAGTCTTTCGGTTGACACTTCTGAACCATCAGGACGTTCTGCATTCCCGCGCAAATCGCGCACGTAACGTAGAATGTTGGTTTCCTGAAGTTCAACGCCGTTGAGCGCGACCTCGGGTAGCAGGCTGTACGCTTGGGGCGAAAGCTGCGCGAGCGCGCTTGAACGGATCATAGGGTCAGCCACAGTCGCTGCTGTAATCAGGGTTCGTGTATCCGCATCAGGCACACCAATTGGTGCTGTAAGTACGGCACCCACGGCATTCTGGTTTGCGGTGACGCCGAGCGTCGTTTGCGCATATGCGGTGGACGACATGCCCGCCAGTGCGATGGCGACAATCTTAAACTTTTTCATTTCATACTCCAGATCAATAGCCAAACACGGCTATGCGAACGCCTGAAGCGGCGTCGGATCACTGAAACAGCCCAAGGCGGGCATTGTTCCTGAAAATTTAGAAAACATGGCAGACCGTGACAAATGCGCCACAAATCTCATCGGCGCGGAACCTGACGCACGTTCACAGGTTGTAGCCGGGATAGCTCAGCTCTTGATATTAAGGGAACGTCATGCGCCAGATGAGGAAACATAATGCGTTAATTTTTTTTCATGCTGTTGCCATTTTTGTTTTGGCGGGATGCAGCCCCGCGCCGACCGCTGAGGATCAAGGCCGTGCAGTAGGCGCAAAAATCGACAAATCCATCGATAAGGCTGAGAAAAAAATTGATGCTGATCTTGATAAAGTTAAATCCGAGCTAAGCGGTGCCAAATCCGATATTGAACGGTGGATCGATAAGGCAGATAAAGCGGGTGATGCCGCCTCCAGTGAATTTAAGAAATAAACTGGCGTGGAAATCATCGATGTTGTCGGCGATGTGATTACCCCGTCACAGTAGGGAGATCATCATCGCCTTCAATAAGGCGCTTCAACGCGGCCCTGCCCCGCGCAATACGGCTTTTAACGGTTCCTATTGCGCAGCCCGTGATTTTGGCGGCCTCTTCATATGATACACCGTGCGCACCAACCAACATCAGTGCCTCACGCTGCTCTGCGGGTAATTTATTGAGCGCATTCGCCACATCAGCAACATGCAAACCATCTTGTTGCGAAGCCTTTTGCACAAGAACACGCTCTGCCATCTCAGGATCAAGCGATGTCATCCGTGAATTTTTGCGAACCGTCGTATAAAATTGATTTCGCAGGATCGTAAACATCCACGCACGAAAATTGGAACCGCTCACATAGCTACCGCGTGCGGCCCAGGCGCGCATCATACAATCCTGGCAAAGATCATTCGCCATATCGGGATTGCCGCACAAACCGCGCGCGAACGCCCGTAAAGACGGAATAAGCGCAACCATCTCATTTCTGAAAATCAGGTCTGGATTACCCTGAGACTCTTCGACTTTTAGAACTGTCGCTCCGGCGCTCATTCGGTCTGCTTCCCGCCTGCAATTTTTGCATCAATCTGCTCAATAAGTGCCAAAAACTCCTCAGGCAGCGGCTCATCGACAATCGCATCATGCATACGCTTGAGCGCAACCGAAATGGGGTCAGCAATCATATCCTGACCGGCTTCGATGATTGTTTTCTTACCCAAGGTTTTTGCCGGGCTTGAAACTGAGGAAGCTTTGTCTTTCATGGGTTTGGCCACTGCACCAGTCTCCGCTGCGGTTGAATGCGATATTTTAGAGGAGGTTTTGCGTGATTAATCGTCACTTGCAAGCGGGTTCCTTATATTCTGCATTCGCATTCATGCGCAGTAACAGTTGCCCAATATAAACTGTCGTAAGTCTAAAAAGGTTCCGTCACGGGAACCAAATTCTCTTTCAGGCTTTGTAAAAGTCGAAGGAGAGGTTGAGAAATGTCGACGATATCCGAAATCACTACAACATTGCCGTTTCTACGCAGATATGCGCGCGCTGTAACTGGATCGCAGGCATCGGGTGATGCTGCTGTGCGCGAAATTCTCCGTACCCTTCTCGAAGAGTCGCCTCAGGTCGATCAAGAGAAACTCACCAAAATCGCACTTTACCGGATTTGCACTCAATTATTGATAGCCAATGTGAATGCACCTTCGGCGGGGAACAGCCGCTCAAAAAGTATCATGCTGAGCCTGCCCTTGCGAAATCGCCAGTCGCTCCTGCTGGTTACCGTCGAGGGTTTTAGCACCGAAGAGGCGTCACAGATTCTGGAAATTAGTGCAGAGCAAGTGACATCGGATATTGCCCAAGCGCGTGCGGCGATCCAAAATTTACTTATATCAAAAGTGATGATCATTGAGGATGAACCGCTGATTGCGCTTCATCTCGAAGCGATTGTCAAAGAGATTGGCCATACCGTCTGCGGCGTAGCCCGCACACGCACTGAAGCGGTTGAAGTGGCTCAGCAAACCACCCCTGACATTGTTCTTGCCGATATTAGTTTGGCCGACGGATCAAGCGGGATCGACGCGGTCAAAGACATTTTGAGCGCGATTGATGTGCCCGTCATTTTCATCACTGCATTTCCCGAGCGTCTGCTTACCGGTGAGCGCCCCGAACCAACCTATCTTATTACCAAGCCCTTTGAGCCTGAAACCGTCACTGCGACGATCGGACAGGCCCTCCTTTTTTATAATGAACAGCAAGCGCTCATGCGAGAAATGGCCTGAATTATGACTGACCACACTCAAACTCATTCGGCACCCAACCCGCGTCAGGATTTCGATAGTCCAAAAGACGTAATCAATGAGGTTGACATGACTGCCTCTGAAAAAGTCGCTCTGCTCACTGACTGGGACCTGGATTTGGAGAACCGCTTAAAGGCTGAAGAGGAAGGGATGAGCGCGTCTGATCCCATAAGTAGCCAACGCGAAGCGAAACTTGCCGAGGAATCATCAGCAGCCAAGTCAGCGCTTGCAGAAATGGTTGCCACGGTTTCAGAAAATCCGGATTCATTAAATCGCGAAAAACCCTCATAATATCTTGAAAGCTGCCTCAGCGCTGGAACAAATTGGCTGGTTTTGGATTATAATTTCAAGGGCTTGTGCGCAGGGCCACCCTATTCTGCGCGCCAAACCGAGCGCGCCTCAGTTTAGCCATTGGCTGAGACGCATTTTTTGAAAGAGCTTATCATGGACTATGCAAATGTTGCCCTCTCTGTTGCCCAAGACGTGCATGAATTTGAGAGTGCAGCTCGCTACAGTGATGCACAATCGCTCTCCAGCGCACCAGTCCAGCATATTGCTTTGATTGGCGGGTTTAGCCCAAGACGGTGCGGCATTGCGACGTTCACAACCGATGTCTACGCGTCGCTAAAATCAACCTTTCCATCAGCAAAATTGGATGTTTATGCAGTCGTGCCCAATAAGGCCGACGCGGGACAATATGGCGCGCCTGTACTGAGCGTTTTTGACGAAAATGATGCGGATAGTTATAGGGATTTAGCCTCTAAAATTAATGCAAGCGGCGCTGATGTCATCTGGTTGCAGCATGAATTTGGACTGTTTGGCGGCCCTGCAGGCCGGATGATCCTTAATTTGCTTGAAGGGTTGGCGGCACCGCTGATCATCACCTTGCATACCGTGCTCCCCGATCCCGATGAGGATCAGAAAATCGTGATGGAAGCACTGTTATCAATCGCTTCACGGGTGATGGTAATGTCACAATCGGCGGCGCAGTTGCTGCGCACAGTCTACGAAGCCGACCCCGAACAGGTTGTTGTCATTCCCCACGGTGTGCCTGATCGTCCCTTTGGCCGTGGCGCGCAGTTCAAGCAAAAATTTGGCTTTACAGGCTCTAAATTGCTGATGACATTTGGTCTGATTTCACCGGGTAAAGGTCTGGAAACCGCGATTTCGGCGCTGCCTGCGATTGTCGATAAATTTCCTGACACGCTTTACTGCATCGTCGGCGCCACACACCCCAATTTGATCGCACGTGAGGGCGAGGCGTACCGCAACGGGTTAATCGCCCTTGCTGAAAAACTTGGCGTATCCGCCAATCTGCGTTGGATAAATGCGTTTCTCGATATCGACGAACTGTTGGATATGATTGAAGCCGCTGATATTTATCTCACCCCTTATCTGGGGGCGGCACAAGCCACGTCGGGCACTTTATCCTATGCGGTGGCGCTCGGAAAGGCAGTGGTTTCAACGCCCTACGCGCACGCCCGCGAATTGCTTGCTGAGGGTCACGGTGTCATCATTCCGTTTAATGACAAGGCCGCACTTGAGAATGAAGTGATGGCTTTGCTCGCCCAGCCCAGCGAACTTGCCGCCCTCCAGCAGCGCGCCTATTTGCGCGGGCGGTCAATGATCTGGCCATTATTTGCGACGCATTCGATGGATTTGATGGAGAGCGTTGTAAAGCCATCTGGATCAACAACACCCATCCATAGCGCAGGACATGCGCCGCTTGGTGACAGCGGATATCTGCGTATGTGCGATTCGGTTGGTATGCTTCAGCATTCCTGTTTCAGCGTGCCTGACCGCAGCCACGGCTATTGCATTGATGATAATGCCCGCGCGCTGATGCTGATGAATCGTCTCGACAATCATAAAAAAACACAGTCGGATCATCTCGCTCTCACATTTGCATCATTCATGCAGGATGCGTGGAATCCGTCAAACCAGTCATTCCGCAACTTTATGGGGTTTGGCCGTGATTGGCTTGAAGACACCGGTTCTGAAGATAGTAATGGTCGCGCGCTGTGGGCGATTGGTTCAACCGTGCGTGAGGGTCGCACGCAACCGCTGCGCCTATGGGCGAGACGGTTTTACAAGCAAACTTCGGTTTGTGCGCCCTTGCTCAAATCGCCGCGTGCCATCGCTTTCTCAATGCTCGGGGCGTGTCATGTCTTGGCGGTTGATCCTGAAAATCCCGTCGCGATTGATATCGTGCGGAGCGGGGCTGATATGCTTAGCAACTTGCTTTGTGTCACGCGCAGGCCCGATTGGAGCTGGTTTGAAACAATGCTCGCTTATGATAATTGCCGCCTTCCTGAAGCACTCATTCGTGCAGGTGTCGCGCTTGAACGGCAGGACTGGGTCGACTGCGGGCTTGAAACGCTCACATGGATTACCCAGAAACAGACATCAGCCAAAAGCGGGTTCAGGCCGATTGGGTCGGACAGTTTCAGCCGCGATGAATACCGCCTGTTGCCGTTTGACCAGCAACCCGTTGAAGCATGGGCGACCGTTGACGCAGCAGCAGCCGCATTTGAAGCCAGCGGCGATCCCAATTGGCTGATCCATGCCGAGCGCGCATATCGCTGGTTTTTTGGTGACAATGATCGCGGTATCGCGCTCGCAAATATCGAAACTGGAACTTGCAAGGACGGCCTGACAGCGCGCGGCGTCAATGAAAATGAAGGCGCTGAGTCAGTGCTTTCGCTTCAGCTTGCCAACTGCACCTTGCGCCGTCTCAAAGCGATAACGCATCCCCCCATGCGGTCGAATGTAACTCATGTGCGAACTGTTAACGCGTGAATGTGCCGAGCATGAGCCCGTTTATGCAGCATGAATTGCGTTTGCATTCCGATCCCTCACGCGTTGTCATCCGCCCCTTTCATCTCGCGTGGCAGGCGTCAGGGCCCGATCTCAACCGCGTTCAAAAACTTGCCCGTGATATCAGCAGCCTTGATACGCGCACTGTTCGTGCAGAATTAAGCCTTGTTCTCAATGACTTTGCTGGTCGGCACTGGCAGATTGAACAGGTTTTTGATGAGCGCTTTGATGAACTTGAGAGCCGTCTTGGTTTGGAAGGCCAAACGCTCCGCCGCGAAACCAAACGGCTGATCGGGGCGTATTTCTGTCACGAATATAGTTATGCCGCCGCCGCACTGATGAACCCAAGCGTTGTACGAAGCCCTGATCAAAGCGGGCTTCAAGACGGGAGCGTGCGGATTCTCCTTTCACTCCGGGCGGTTGGCGAAGGGCATATTTCAACAATCGCCTTTCGCGAAGGCATTGTTTCAAGCGGGCGGCAGATCAATTTGCTCCCCCAACCGCCCTTTGCAACCGCTGCCATGTTACGCAGCGGAGGTGACACCAATGATGAATCCTGCCAAATCTATCGACACCCCGAATCGACGCTATCTGGCACTGTGATCTTTCCAATTACTGAAGCGCAGCGCAACGGCCTTGAAGATCTACGACTGGTCGAATTCACTCACGAGGATGGATCGCAGGAATATATCGGCACATATACCGCCTATAGCGGGCGCGATATCGGATCTGAACTGATGCGGACAAGCGATTTTCGCGATTTCACGCTTTCGCCAATCCACGGCGGCGCTGGTCGCAACAAGGGCATGGCGCTCTTCCCGCGCAAAATTGATGGCCAATATCATATGATTGGCCGGCAGGATGGCAAGAACCTCTACTATATGAAATCCGACTCGCTCACCGATTGGGAGGGCGGCGAACTTATTCTTGAGCCGCGCTTTCCTTGGGAGCTGATCCAGATTGGCAATTGCGGTTCGCCAATTGAGCTTGATGAGGGGTGGCTACTTCTGACCCACGGCGTTGGGGCGATGCGCAAATATGCGATTGGTGCGGTTCTGCTTGACAAGGATAATCCTGCCAAGGTTTTGGGGCGGATGACAACGCCGCTGCTCTCAGCAGCCGATGAAGACCGTGAAGGCTATGTGCCCAATGTCGTGTACACGTGCGGTGCAATCCGCACAGGTGATGATATCTTCATGCCCTACGGCGTTGCCGACAGCTCAGTGTGCTTCGGCTTCTTTTCGATTGCCCACATGCTTGCGCAAATGTAGCAAAAAATAAATTTGCCCGTGACCGAAATATCGGTCACGGGCAACTTCCCCTTTTCTGCACCGCTTCTAATTAATTAGAAGCAATTTCAAGACGATTGCTTAGCCGATCAAGCCGAACGCGGATTGTCGCTTCTTCATTCGCTGTAAAGCGCCCATTACTCCGCCGGAACATTTGCTCACGACGGCCAATCGAATCGAGTTCACGCATCGCATATAGGCTTTCGTTGCGGTTCAGACGGCGCTGGTCTTGTGCCGTGCGGACATAATCTGAAAGCCACCTGCGACGTTCAGTAACGTCGGTTGGCATTCTTCCGTAAGCATTTGACGACTGATCATAATTGCCATTTGACGTCGCAATCCAGCGGCCACGGCTGTCATAATAACCCGCTGCTGTCCCTGCACGCCAGCGACCGTTGGAGTCATAATAACCCAACTGCGGTTCGGCGATCCAATTGCCGTTTGCATCACGACGTCCTGAAGACGCCCCCTGCATCCAGCGACCATTACGATCATAACGGCCAGTTACAGCGCCTTCGACCCAGCGGCCACGGCTGTCATAATATCCCGGCGCGCTGCCAGCAATCCACTGATCATTGCGGTCATAATAACCATTGGCCGATGATGGCACCCAGTGACCATTGCGATCATAATAACCCGCTGATGTTGAGTCATTATTATTGGCGGAAACCCAACGACCATCATTGCTGTAATAGCCATTTGGCGAACCATCGCGCCATTCACCGTCACGGTCATAATATCCCGTTGCCGAGCCGCGATCTACGCCAGTTGCGTGCCAATAACCATTTTTGTCATAATAGCCGTAAGCGCGCGAACAATCCTGCTTTGATTTGCTCACTTGGTTGCCGATAATGGCACCGGCCAAACCGCCGATGACTGCGCCGATTTCGCTATCGCCGCGCTTGGCGATAACGCCGCCAGCAACAGCACCAACGCCTGCACCAGCAACCGTACCGAGAACCCGGCCAGAGCGATTACGCTCACAATTTTCCTTTGCAAACGCTGTATTAGGGATAAGCGTAACCGAGGCCACACCAATCATAAATAGAATCTTTTTGGTCATGCCAAATACTCCTGAATCAGTCGAGTAAAGCTCTCGACTCATCCGGCATAACCACCCGCTGATCAATTGGTTCCGCGCGTCGCAAAAGCGAGCGTCGGGATATTACCCCATAAACCCGAACAAATGCCCGGCCACTTTGCGCATCTGGATCTCTTCTGATCCTTCCGTAATCCGGTATCTGCGGTGGTGGCGGTAGATATGTTCGAAGGGTTTGTGGCGCGAATAACCCATCCCGCCGTGGACTTGCATCGCGAAATCGGCGGCGTTGCAACAGAGGCGGTTGGCCTTGTAATTGCACATGCTGACCTTGTCCGAAAGGCGGATCGCGACTTCGGGTTTGGTCATCGTGTCCATCTGGGCGGCGGTCTTGTAAATCAGCAGGCGCAGCATTTCGGCGTCGGTTTGGAGCTCAACCAGCGGGAACTGAATCGCTTGGTTGGTCGCAAGCGCCTTGCCAAAGGGTTTGCGTTCGCGCGCGTAATTGACCGCCTCATCAATGCAATATTGCGCCGCACCGAGCGAGCTTGCCGCCTGACGAATGCGGTTCTCATGGACGAAATGCTGCGCCACCGCTAGGCCCGCGTCAAGCTCGCCGAGGATCGCAGATTCAGGCACCCAAACGCCGTCATAGCGGATTTTGGCATGGTCGGTCGGCATATTAAACGTCCAGAGATAGTCGCCGATCTGGAACCCTGGTGCATCACACGGCACGACGAAGCAGGTAATCCCGCGCGCCTTCCCGTCCTCACCCGATGTCCGCGCAAAGGTCATCACATGGCTCGTTTTGTGGACGCCCGTGATCCACATCTTATTCCCATCAATCCGGTAGCCCGCAACGCCGCCTCGCACTTCGGGCACTGCGCGCGTATCCATGTGGGCTGCATCGCTGCCGTGATGCTCCTCAGTCAGTCCGAACGCCCAGCCCATTTTGCCCTGTAGCATCGGCGGGATGAAATCGCGCTTCTGTTGCTCAGTTCCGAAATCGCGGAGCATCAGCACTTGGACGAGATTGCCAACGATGCTTGATTCGTTCTGAAGGTCATTATGAAGCCCAAGCCCCTTGTGCGCGAGATGATGGCGGATGACCGCCATCGACAGGTTGGAGCCGTCCTGCCCGCCAAATTCGCGGGGGATGGCATAGCGGTAATGCCCCGCCTTATCGGCAACATCGCGCATTTCACCGAGCAATGCCCACCATGTTTCGTTGGGCAGCCCCTTGCGATCCCAATCCGTCCGCGCATCCTCTCGCCGGTGATCGAAGAAGCGGATATTGTCGTCGCGGTTCTCGATCGGCTTAATCTCAGCCTCAATGAAGGCATCGAGTTCGGCAAGATAGGCGTTGATTTCGGGCGGAATTTCAAACAGCATCGAAGGCTCCGTTTACGCTTTGGTTTTTGGCAAAAGCTTGTCAGACTTTGACTCATAATTTGTTGGGACGAATCGAGGGAAAAGGCAATGGACAAGAAACGCATGTTCTGGATTGGTTTGGCCGCGCTCATCGCCGTACCCGTGCTTGCGCAAACTGGCGCGATCACCCCGCCCGCAGTTAAGCCAGCAGAACCTGCCAAGCCCGCCGAAAAGCCGCCCGAGCCAAGCAAGGAAGCGATCGCAGCCCAAGCGATGATTGATGCTGCGCTCAAGAAGATCGACAAGGACATCAAACGCGAAACCAACGTCTGGCAGTTCAAACTTGGCGCACGTCAGGTGATTGTGATTACTGATCCAATCGCAGAGCGGATGCGGATCATGGTGCCAATCGGTGATGCCGGCTTGCTTAGTCAGGAACTGCTCACCCGCCTGATGCAGGCCAATTTCGATAGCGCACTCGATGCGCGTTACGCGATTGCGCAGGACGTGCTGTGGGGCACCTTCATCCACCCGCTAACTTCGCTTGATGAGAAGGGCTTTGTTTCAGGGCTGGCGCAGGCAATCGCAGTCGCGGACAATTTCGGCGGGAGTTTTTCGAGCGGCGCTGTCGTGTTCGGCGGCGGTGACAGCACAAGATTGCAAGCACAGGAATTGCTCGAACTGCTCAAAAAGAAAGCCGAGGATGAGAAGAAGAATGTGATTTGAGGGGGGGAATTTAGCCCGCTGCCCACAACCTTCTCGCCTTCGCCATCGCTGAATATTTCGGCTGATCGACGCCAAGTTTCGCAAGCGCATCGCGGCGGAGCCTTGCGAGCAGCCCCGGTGTGGCAAGCGTCTTGCGACCTGCCAATATGTCGTCGCACAGCGCCTTATCATGGACGTTCGCGGGCGATGCGGCGTTGCGTGTCAGCATCCCGAGTGCGTTGAGCGCGACGGCGGCTATGAAGCGGTCACGGCCCTCGGCCTTTGGCTTCACCTCTTTCGCGATCCAGTCAGTGACAGCTTCGAGCAATTCTGCGCTGCTTGGTTCGCCCATGCGGCGCGGTTCGGCGGCAGGATCAAGTGTGATGGGGAGCGCTTGCGTTTCGGGGGCATCCGCCTCAAGCAGCATCAGCAAATCAACCTCGGTTTCCGACGTTCGCCGCCCGATGACGATCCGTTCAAGGCTTTTGTCCATCCCGCTGCGCCAGATATCGGCCATTTGCAGGCAGCATAGCCCCCACCACAGCGTGCGGTAAATCAGCCAGAAGCGGAAGCGCTCTGGGTCAACCGCGCTGCCGCCCGCCGCTTCATACGCGGCAAAATAGACCTCAAAATCGGCGCAGCCAAAGGCGGGCTGATCAATATGGCCGAACGCCCAAGCATTGATGCAGCCCCACGCCAAATCCTCATGCGCATCGCCAATATGCGCCAATTCCCAATCAAGCACGGCGGCAAGCCCGTCATCGCCTACCATCAGATTGCCCATCCGGAAGTCCCCGTGAACAAGCACTGGCGGCGCAGCGGCTGGCAGATGATCCTCACACCATTTAATCGCCAGCGCGAGGATCGGGCGATCCCCGCCATAATCGGCAAAACGCGCTTTAAGCTGTGCGAGCGCCTCCGCTGCTTCCACTGCTGGAAGTCGCGGCAGGCTATTCAGCGGAATTGCATGAATCGCTGCAAGTTCACGCGCGATGTCGTTGATCAGTGTGGGCGGCGGATTGGCAAGGATCGGCGCGGGATTGGCCTCAGCCTCAACCCGGCGCATGATATAGCCAGTGCCAAGCGCATCCCCGGCAATCAGCTCCCCAACGATTTCAGGCGCCAGAACGCCGTGCGCGTGCGCCGCGCGGACAATCGCTGCTTCAACATCATGGCCAAACGGTCTGCCCTCCATCATCTCAGCCGTTGGCGCGCGGCGCAGGACATAGCCAGCCCCGCCCCAATCGAACGACCAGCTTTCCATATTCGCCCCGCCCGAAAGCCGTGTTAGGTGGGCGAGCGGCAATGAAACACCGCCAGCCATCCGGGCAAGTGCTGCACCAAGCAGGTTTGGGTCAAGGCTCATGACTGTCTCGCCTCCCAATAATCAAACGCCCTTGTTTGGATGCCATCAAGATAGCGCCGCGCGGCTGCCCCTGTCCATTCGCCTTGATAATCGTTGCGGCCAACCCACCAGCCCTGCCCCGGCAGGCCGTCGCCCTCACGCACCACAAGTGCCGCAAGCTCAGGCTCGCCACTCGCCGTCGCATGTCTGTCAACAACGTCAAGCACTTTGCACAGCGCGCGCATTTTTGGTCGGGTGAAGCGGTAGCCAAGCACCAATAGCAATTCAGAATAGCTCATCGCCGCGCGCTTGGCCGCGGACGCGCGCACCAAAGCCTCAATCCGATTAACATCAAACAGTGCCGCACCTTTGGTTGGCAAGTCCTCATCAATCAGAAATTCGTTGATCATGGACGGCTTGCTTTCGCTAATGCAGAGTAATGTTAAACTAAGTCGTCATTGCGAGCGAAGCGCGGCAAT
>JAYTMV010000108.1:0-2460 GCA_043728175.1 Sphingomonadales bacterium | reverse complement strand
ATGCTACTGACCCGTAAAAACTTGCCCAGCCTGGTCACGCGCGGATCGATGGTCAGCTTCTGGATGCTATCCCATTCAGAACGCGCAGCCGGGTCATTTGCCAAGATAGCTTCAAGAATTTTGTCGGCATTCATCGTCATTGTTCGGAATTTGTAACACGGAAAATTACACCCATTCTTTCCGATCCGCGGCTGTGAAAAAAACACTGGGCCGGGATCGAATATCTTGAGCAGCAATATCACTGTCAGAAACAGGGGGGCTAGCAATAGCAGGGTGAACAAGCTTGAGCAGATATCGAAAATACGCTTAAAATAGCCATTCCAAACATTGAAATTGTAATTATCTAATGGACTTGGCAGAGTCGTAGAAGTTGAACTTTGTAAAAACTCGAAACTGTTATTTTTGATTAAATAAAGTAAGTCAGACGTCTGCTTTGGATAATCATTCGACTTTGCAGTTCGCGAATCTGTAGTGTCGTATCTTTCACGGCTTGGCGGAAAAAATACTACTCTGCTTTGCCCGCTATCGCCTACGCGGTTTACTTCATTGGCAGCGGCCTTGGAATATCGACCGTGACCGCCCAACTTTTTCAAGCCCCCCGTAAAATTCGAGACGGCACAAACCGTAAATAACCCCAAAGCATTTGCTGAATCAGGCAGCAGCATGCCGCAAATGACTATGCCCGTGTTTACCATGTCGGAGGCCCCAAAGAATCGCGAATCAGTGTATGACGGATGGTTGAAGATCGCCCTGTACTTAGCCAACTGCAAGGGAAAGTTAGTTGATTCCGGCGTCAAGGCTTCAGATGGATCATATCGGCACAATCCGCCCCGGTTCAATTACAGTATTTTCCCAGGTGGTTGAGCGCTCCATTGCTAGACTAAAGATTAAGCATTAACGGATGCGATCATACGTTGGGAGGTTCGGTAGCGTAGTTTGAAGCGGCTTACTACCATGAATGTAAGTATGGTCGTTTCTGCCAAGCGAAAGGCAGGGGTTGCCGGCGACATGGTCGCAGCCGCACCACAGGACGGTAGCCGCTTCCCCCGTGTTCGCCTGCCGGGTTATTCCAGTCGGGCTAGCCCCATCTTTATAGCCAGTGTCAAGCCGCTGTCAGGCTTGATATTTGAGTGGCAAATTGTGGAGAGACATTATGGGACAGGAAACACTTCGCACCTTTTGCCGGTTTTGCCACGCAAGCTGCGCGATGTTGGTCGATGTCGAAAACGACAAAGTGAAGGCCGTTCGGGGCGATCCCGATGACGAGGTCTTTAATGGCTATACGTGTGTGAAAGGTCGGCAAATGACCGATATGCATAATCTGCCCGAACGACGGATTAAGCCGCTGGTCAGGCGAGACGGTCAATTTGTTGAAACCACGACGGCAACCGTGCTGGCAGAGCTTGGGGCGCGGATGAAGCAGATCGTGGAGGAATTCGGGCCGCACAGCATCGCTCTTTATTGCGGCACCAACGCGTTTCAGAACAGCGCCGTGCTCGGCACATCATTCGCGCTGGCCCAAGCCATCGGATCGCGCAATTATTATACCAGCGTCACGGTTGACCAACCCGCCAAGGTTTTTACCACCGCACGTTACGGCCAGTGGATGGGCGGTGCGAACAATTTCGCCGAGTCCGATGTGGTGATGTTCGTTGGCAACAATCCGCTGGTCTCGCATTACTCGCCTCCTGGTGGTCTGCCGCCCTTTTCGCCCTCGCGGCGACTTCGCGATGCCAAGGCCCGCGGTCTGAAAGTGATCGTGGCCGACCCGCGCGAGAGCGACATTGGCTCGCTGGCTGACATTTACCTGCAAGTGAAACCCGGAGAGGATCCGGCGTTGCTTGGCGGGATGCTGCATGTGATTATCAAGGAAGGGCTCTATGACCGCAATTTCGTCGCGGCTCATGTTGATGGCTTCGATGAGCTGGCAGACGCGGTGAAGGACTTTGAACCCACGGTGGCAGCTGCCCGCGCCGGAATTGAGGCGGACCAGCTGGTGAAGGCGGCGCGGCTGTTCGCAAGTGCCACCAAGGGCCGGGTGGTGACCGGGACTGGCCCCGAAATGGCGGGCAACGGCGTGCTCACCGAATATCTGGTGTCGGCGCTCAACATCGTCTGCGCGCGGTTCAATCAGGAGGGTGACAAGGTTGCCAATCCGATGGTTTTCATGAGCTTTGCTGGCGGCCCCAAGAAGGCTCAGGTTGCGCCGCCTGTTCCGATGTTTGGCGAAGGCTTCGCCAAATCACGCATCCGGGGGATCGGCAAGCTGGGGCAGGAAATGCCTTGTCCGGTGATGGCGGATGAAATCCTGACCCCCGGTGAAGGCCAGGTGAAGGTGCTGATCTCGATCGGCGGCAATCCCGAGATCGCTTTCCCCAATCAGCGCAAGGTTCGCAAGGCGCTCGATGCGGTAGAAATATTCGTGCAGGTTGATCCGTGGATGTCTGCCAGCGCCAAGCG
>JAYTMV010000107.1:0-1857 GCA_043728175.1 Sphingomonadales bacterium | reverse complement strand
GGTATTTGCGCAAAACGGTTTGGCGAAAATTCACGCAGACGAACGCCGGCAATTTTCAGTGTTTCACTTCGCATATGATTGTGCCGGAACAGGCTCCATAGCCCAATCTTGACGAGGTATCATATGGACCCTATATCAGCCTCACTTGATACAGGAGCAAAATCATGGCGACTCAGGCTGCGGCGACGATTGAAACACTGCTGGGCGTGAACGCCAACGCGGGCAACACCCGCCTTGGCCTCTCCAACGCCGTCCAGAGCGGGTTGCCGGTGAGTGCGCTTGAGCGGCTTGCGGGTGCGGTTGCGCCCGATGATGCACGGTTCAAGTTCCGACTGATCCCCAAGGCCACGCTCGAACGCCGCAAGAAATCGGCGACGCGGCATTTGACCAGCGAGGAGGGCGACCGACTGGCACGGCTTGCGAAAGTCTATATCCTCGCGCTCGATATTTATCGGGACAGCGGCAATGCCCGCGAGTTCCTCAACCGCCCCCATGCGATGCTCGATGGCAAACCGCCGCTCGACGTTGCGCTGGCGACCGGCCCCGGTGCCGATGCCGTCATCAACCTGCTTGGACGTGTCGCCTATAGCGGTGGCGTGTGAGCGCGCAGAAGACCGATCGCGTCCTGACCTGCTTTCGGATTGGTGATCCGAAGGGCGCGCATCCGATCTACGACAGCCAGGGCGCGCGGCTCTATCCGGGTCGATGGAACACGCCTGCCAGTCCGATCATCTACACGTCCGAATATTATTCGACCGCGATGCTCGAGAAGCTGGTTCATGCCAGCTCGGTGCTGCCGCCCAACCAGCACTATGTCCGCATCACCATCCCCAATGGCACGAGCTACGAAATCTTCGACACGGCCAAGCATCCGGGATGGGACGGCAAGCGCGAGACTATCTGCAAACGCTTTGGGCTGGCTTGGGTAAAAGAGGCGCGTTCGGCGATCCTGATCGTGCCGTCGATCCCGGCGCGGCTTGATCGAAACATTTTGATCAACCCCGCACACCCCGAAGCCAACACGATCGCGCATGACCTGCCCGCACCGATCTGGTGGGACGAGCGACTCTATTCCTGAGCGCGTCATGACCGAGCGTCCGACTTCTCCCTGCAAGGACATTTGCTCGCTGGACGCCAGTGCCAGCGTCTGCACCGGCTGCGGTCGCACGCTCACCGAGATCGCCGAATGGGGAAGCGCAACCGCCAGCCGTCAGCATGAAATCCTGCGGCGATGTTCGGCCCGCATGGGAAGCCTGGCTTCACAGCGCACGTCAAAATTCTGACCCCCAAGCGCATCCAAAGTTCCTCTTGCTACAGAACAATAGTTCCACTTTGGATGCGCTTGTCGTTGAGGGTTTGTCTATCTTGTCTAATTGCAGGATAAGCCATACGGCGTGTTTTGTATGACACTCTCCATTGGCACCAATGGGAGTGTTCATGGCGACAAACCCCCAAGCGAGAATGACGAGGCTAACCGCGCGGATCGATGCAGCGATGCTGGCCGCGTTCGATGCTTTCGCGGAAGCGCGCGGTGGACGGAGCGCGGTATTGCGGCAGTTGATCGAGAAGGCGATGGAAGCGAACGGGGCCGCACCGCGCATCGAGCGGCCCGACGGTACCCTATCCAACCGCATTTCTCTCCGCTTCACCGACACCGAAAACGCCGTCATCGCCTACCGCGCTTCGCAGCGATCCACCGATCGTTCGCGCTGGATCAAGGCACTTGTGCGGCGGCACATCGGTTTGAAGGGGCGGGTCGATGACGGTCTGCTTGCCGAGCTTGCGCCGATCAGGATGCAATTGCTCCGCATTGGCCGTAATCTCAATCAGGCGATGAAGGCCGCTAATGCGTCCATG
>JAYTMV010000106.1:0-1939 GCA_043728175.1 Sphingomonadales bacterium | reverse complement strand
GCTTGGCCCGTGGCCAATATCCCCGGCTTCAAGGAAGGGCCTATCCGCAGCACTCGCGATCATAACCGCGCCGCTTGCGCGTTGAAGCCCCGCAAGCCCACCCGCATGATCGATATGGGCATGACTATTAAGCAGATATTTTACGTCACGAATGTCAAAACCCATTGCCTTGATATTGGCGATGATCAACGGCACCGATTGTGGCAGAATGCCGTCGATCAGGATATGACCCTTGGGGCTGGTAATCAGCCACGCACTGACGCCGGCTGTCCCCACATAATAGACATTGCCGATGATTTTGAACGGCGCAAAGGGCACGTTCCAGCGGCCCGAAACTGCAAAAGGATTGAGCGGCGCACGTTCGGCCCTGTCGATCACCTCGTCGCTCGCCAACCGTGGCTGCTTGTCCGGCGTGGTAGCGCTCGTTGTCACGGTTGCCACGCTGAGCGCTGCTATCGCGAGCCAGTTGAACAGCCTCATTTATCCTTCGCCCAATATTGATCGCGGAGCAGGCGCTTATAAAGCTTCCCCGTATCATGGCGCGGCAATTCAGCGACAAAATCGATCCGGCGCGGAATTTTGATGCCCGATAGTTTCTCACGCGCATAAGCAATTAAATCGTCACGTAATGCGTCGTTCGCCTCGGCCATATCGACGGGCTGGATCACCGCAATCACTTCCTCGCCCATTTCATCATGCGGGCCGCCGATCACCGCAACATCAGCGACGCGCGGATGCGTGACGAGGTGGTTTTCAATCTCTTGCGGGTAGATATTGACGCCGCCCGAAATGATCATGAAACTCTTACGGTCAGTTAGATAAATATAACCATCTTCATCAAGGTAGCCGACATCGCCTAACGTGCTCCAGCCGCGCGAATTGCGCGATGATGCGGTCTTTTCGACATCTTGATGATACTCAAAATGATTGTCCGGATTTTCGAAATAGAGTGTCCCTTCGGCGCGCACGGGAAGCTCGGTTTCATTATCCTCAGCCATTATATGGGGGATGCCGACCACTGCTTTGCCAACCGATCCTTTGTGCGCAAGCCAGTCCTTCGAACTGATGAAGGTCATGCCGTTGCCTTCGGTGCCGGCATAATATTCCTCAATCAGCGGGCCCCACCAATCGATCATCGCTTGCTTGATCGGCACGGGGCAAGGAGCTGCCGCATGGATCGCGCAGTCAAGCGTTCCGAGATCATATTTGTGCCGAACCTCTGGCGGCAGTTTGAGCATCCGCACGAAATGCGTTGGCACGAACTGACCACATGTCACACCGTAGCGCTCAATCGCTGCGAGCACGGCTTCAGGATCAAACTTCTTCATGATGATAACGGTGCCACCCAACTTATGCACCGCGAGCGACCAAACCAGCGGTGCGGCGTGATAAAGCGGTGCAGGTGAAAGATAGACACTATCTTCGGTAAAGCGGTAGAGCGCCGTTGCTAACACCGTTATGTTGTTCGGTTGAGCAATGTCTGGATTGGCGGGGAGCGGTATCCGCACGCCCTTTGGCCTGCCCGTCGTTCCCGATGAATAAAGCATTGCAATGCCGCAGCGCTCATCGTCAACCGGGGTGGCGGGCATCAGTGCAATCGCGGCTTCGAACGGCGCATAGCCCGGAATTTCACCGCCCAGTGAATAGCATTCAAGCTTCGTGTTCAGTTGAGCCGCCGTGCCCGCAAGGGCGGCTGACATCACGAACAGCTTCGCCCCTGAATTTTCGAGAATATAGTCGGTCTCGTCAGCGGTCAGCCGCGATGAAAGGCACACAAATCGGATGCCCGCACGCTGCGATCCCCACGCAATGCTGTGATAGTCAATCGTGTTTTCCAGCATCAGCGCGACAACATCATCGTGCCCCAATCCGCGCGCGCGCCAGAACTGCGCCACCTGGTTCGATGCCTGATCCAATTGGCCATAAGTGCGCATCTCGC
>JAYTMV010000105.1:0-7050 GCA_043728175.1 Sphingomonadales bacterium | reverse complement strand
TGCGGACGATCTTGCTATTGGTCATCCGGTCAACGCTATCAAGCACCTCAAGCACTGAGAATCCGCGACCATAGCCTGCGTTCATGATGTGGCTGGTCTGTGGCTCGGCAACCAGTTTTTCAAGCGCCAGCACATGCGCGTCGGCAAGATCGCTAACATGGATATAATCGCGTACCCCGGTTCCGTCAGGCGTGGCAAAATCAGTGCCGAACACGCCGACGCTGTCACGTTTGCCAAGGGCGGCTTCAACCGCAACCTTGATCAGATGCGTCGCGCCTGCGGTCGATTGGCCCGTGCGCCCGGCTGGATCAGCCCCGGCAACGTTGAAATAGCGAAGGGCTGCATAATTCATCGGATGCGCGGCGGCGACATCAGCGAGCATCGCCTCGGTCATCAGCTTTGACATGCCGTAGGGGTTGATCGGGCGCGTTGGCATATCTTCATGCACAGGCGTGACTTCAGGAATGCCATAAGTCGCTGCCGTTGAGGAGAAAATGAAGTGCTTTATGCCGCCAGTTACTGCGCTTTCGATCAAACTTCGGCTCGCGGCGGTGTTGTTTCGATAATATTTGAGCGGGTTTTCAACCGATTCTGGCACCACGACTGAACCTGCAAAGTGCATGATCGCACCAATGCGATGCGCCTTGATCGTTTCGCGCACCAAGGCCTCATCAGCGATATTGCCTTCAACAAAACCAACGTCAGCGGGCACTGCCCAGCGGAAACCTGTGACGAGATTGTCAATCACCACCACTGGCCAGCCCGCATCACGCAGCGCCAGCACCGCATGGCTGCCAATATAGCCAGCGCCACCAGTGACCAGAACGGGGAATTTTTCGGACATGAGATACTCCACTGCTTCTACCCGCGCTATTTGACCAGTTTTGGCACGAGTACAAGTCGCGCCCTTGCCTTTGCTGGCTTTGGAGCGTTAGTATTCGTGGTAGGGGAGATACTAACATGGCCAATCACAAGGCAATTTTCATCAGCGGCGGCGCATCAGGCATAGGCAAGGCGACCGCGCTGCATTTTGCCGCAAAGGGCTGGTTCGTTGGTTTGGCCGATGTTGACGAGGCCGGATTGACCGCGACCGCCGCGCTCCTGCCCGAGGGCAAAGTCTCAACCCACATTATGGACGTGCGCAGCCGTGAGGCTTGGGCAGCGGCGCTGATTGATTTCTGGGCGGCGTCGGGTGGGCGGCTTGATGTGATGTTCAACAATGCCGGAATCGCGCGCGGCGGCGCGTTTGGCGATGTCGCCCATGTTGATCATGACTTGCTGATCGATATCAATTTCAAAGGCGTGGTTTACGGCGCGGAGGCGGCGCTGCCGTGGCTCAGGAAAACGCCGGGGTCGTGCCTGCTTAACACTTGCTCTGCCGCCGGGATTTACGGCGCACCGGGGCTGGTCACTTATGCAGCGACAAAGTTTGCCGTGCGCGGGCTATCCGAAGGGCTGGAGGCCGAATGGGGGCCGCTTGGGATTAAGGTACGCAACCTGATGCCAAGTTTTATTGATACGCCGCTGCTTGATGTGACGACCGCTGGCACCAACCGATCGGCGCGTGAAGGCGTCCAGAGCGCAGGGCTTGAATTTACCCCGGTTGAGGTGGTTGCGCAAGCCGCATGGGATGCCGTCCACGGAGAGGCGCTGCATGTTCCCGTGGGGAAAACCGCCAAAAGCCTTGCCTTTATGGCGCGGTGGGCACCGGGGATGCTACGCAAACGGATCAGGCGTGCGCCGGAGTCGCGGATTTGAGGCGCTGTGATTTTTTGCACGATTAACTAACAATGTCTCTATTCGTGTGGTAAATTACTTCTTAACCCTTGGGTTATGAAAAGAGCTCTTGTCCTCACCAACGAATCTGCGCGGCACCCATTCCGCCAATATATGCCTCCACCCGTGATTACAGCGCCAACGCGTGAACCGCTCACTGATGGGGCATTTTTCATGGTCAGCTTTGTTTCGGGCTTCATCATCTTTTTCGGGATGATTGTTTAGACTCAGCATCATCATATTTGTTTCGTCATTGCGAGCCCTTCGACTGCCTTGCAGGCGCTCAGGATAAACTTCCGCTTTGCGGAAGCGCGGCAATCCAGTCCCGCCATTGCAACTGGATTGCTGCGCTTCGCTCGCAATGACGATTTTGGTTTACCAAATGCATTTGTTGTAAGTATTTTTTCAAAGCAATTGCTTTTGATCACGCGCCAAACTCTGCTAACATAAAGTAGACAATAGATTGGGGGCGGCATGGGTTGGTCGACGCAGCAAACCGAAAAGAGGTTCATCGGCCTGCCTACCGGGCGGATTGATGAAAAAAGCTGGGAAGCGTTGCTCGGCAATTTGACGCGTGCCATTGCTGACGCGGCTGCTGCAAAGCTTGATTTCGCGCTTGATCTGAGCGGCGTTGATTATATGTCCTCACGCGGTTTGCGTGTTTTGACGCTGGCGCGGCGCGAAGCCGAAACGCACAATATCGCGTTCACGCTTGCCAAGCCCAACGCACGGATGCGCGAAATCCTTGCGATCAGCCGCTATGATAAAATCTTCAAGATTGAAGACTCGCTTGATTGATTTGGGGGATAGGTAACGATGCGCGTTCGTTTCTGGGGCACTCGCGGTTCATTGCCCGTCAGCCCGTCAGCCGCAGTAATCGCTGATAAGGTTGCCAAGGCGTTGGTTATGGCGAATGGCCGTAGTTTCGTTGATGAATGTGCCGCGCGCGAATTTGCCGTAACTGAACTCGATTTTGCGGTTGGCCAAGGCTATGGCGGCGCATCAAGCTGTGTTGAAATCGCTGATAGCGGCAACGCGTTTTTTGTCTGCGATATGGGATCGGGGCTGCGCGAATTTGGGCTTGATGCGGCGGTGCGCTGTGCGGCGGATCATCCGCGCCGCTATAATTTCTTCCTGTCGCACCTCCACTGGGATCATATCATGGGTTTCCCCTTCTTTCTGGGGAATTTTGACGGCGATGCAGTAATCACAATCTACAGCGGCCATGCTGACGCTGAACGCGCGCTGCGCCGCCAGCAGGAGGAAATCTCCTTTCCAGTGCCGTTTGACTATCTGCGCGCGCGCTTTGATTTTGTGACGATGGAGCCGGGCAAGGCATATGAGATTGACGGGATGTCCGTCACTTGCATCCTTCAGCATCATTCGCATGACAGCTACGGCTTCCGCTTTTCCAACGGTGCAGCAAGCGTGGTGTATTCGACCGACAGCGAGCATCCAGCGGGTGACATGGCGAGTGAGCATCTGTTTGAAAGTTTTTTCGGCGGCGCTGATTTGGTTATTTGCGACACCATGTATTCGCTGGTCGAAAGCGTCACGATGAAGGAGGATTGGGGTCATTCGTCAAACCTTGTCGCTGTTGATTTGTGCCGTGCGGCAGGCGCAAAGCGGCTCGCGCTGTTCCATCATGAGCCGACATACAGCGATGAGGATATTGCGCGTATGCACAGCGAAACCATCCGCTATGAGGAGATTAACCGCGAAGCCAGTCCACCCCTTGAGGTGATTTGCGCGTATGATGGGCTCGAACTTGCCCTCTAAACCTTTGACGCGTGCTCGCCTGTGGTTGCCCGCGATTGCTGCGGCGCTGATCGCCAGTATGTTGCTTGGGTTGATTGGTTTTGACCGCTACAGCCGCCCGCTGTTTGACGTTTTGCAGCGTGTGGCACCGCGTTCGCTTGAAAAAACCGACGTCAGAATTGTCTGGATTGATGACGCCAGCATCAAGACGATTGGCCCGTGGCCGTGGCCGCGTTACATCATGGCGCGGCTTACTGAAACATTGGTGCAGAGTGAGCCCAAGGTGATTGGCTATGATATCATTTTCCCTGATCCGGATCGTAATACGCCTGAGGCTTTTGCGAGCCTTTACCCCGAACTGCCCGACGCGACTGCTGCAACGATCCGCGCACTTCCTTCAATGGATAGCCTGTTCAGCCAAGTGCTTGGCAAGAGCCAGGTGGTGCTTGCGCGCGTCGGGCTTGATACTGAGATCAATGAAACCGAGCAAAATCTGCTTGTCGAGGCGCAGTTTGGCGCGCCGCTCCCGCCGGGCACCAATAGCTGGGGCCGCGTTCTTGGCAATTTGCCCATTCTTGATGATGTCGCGCTTGGCCACGGCCTGATCAACGGCACATTTGACGGTGATGGCGTCATCCGCCGCGTGCCGTTGGTCGCCAAAGTGGGCGGCGCGGATATGACGGGCTTTGCTTTTGAAATGGCGCGGATTGCACGCGGGGTTGAACGCATTGATCCTGTTGTTGGCATGGGCGGACTGAAGGCGCTACGTTTTGACGGGAAAATGCTCCCGGTTGCGCGTGATGGCACCGCGCGTATCCGCTTTGGCCGACTGCCCGAACGCGCAATTATTTCGGCGGCTGATCTGATCACCGGCAATGTGTCATCAAAAATTGTTGCGGGTAAGATCGTGATCGTTGGCCTCAATGCGGCGGGGACATCCGATGTGGTGGGCTCACCAATAGACCCGCAGACTTACGGGACAATGGTTCAGGCGAGCGCGGTTGATGCGATTTTGAATAATGCTTTGATCGCCAGACCCGGCTGGGCATGGAGCGTGGAGCTTGCACTGGCCATGTTGATCATGGCGCTGGCACTGATCGTTGCGCCGCGCCTGCGCGGGGTTCAAGTTGCCATAATCGCCGTTACAACAACAACGGCTACGTTCGCACTCAGCGCGCTTGCTTTCTATCGTTACGGGGTGATGATTGATGCAACCGGGCCGATTATTGTTGGCGCGGTTGCCTGTACAACGATGATTTTCGCGTTGTTTGCCAACGCCCGGCGGACACTTTTTGAAGAAAGATTGGTTTCTGCGCAGGCGACCGGCGAACTTAACGCCGCGCGCGATATTCAGCTTGGGATGCTGCCTGAACGCGGCGGATTGGAGGCGTTTGATACGCATGTTGATCTTGATGCGCTGATCGAACCTGCGCGTTCAATCGGCGGCGATTTTTACGATGTGATCCGGCTTGATGAACACCGCGTCTGTTTCTTAATTGGTGACGTGACAGGGAAAGGCGTGCCTGCCGCGCTGTTCATGGCACTATCCAAAGCGCTGTCCAAATCAGTGCTGCTGCGTGAAGCCGATGATCTCGGCGCGGCGGTTACCCGGCTTAATAACGAAATTGCGCGTGATAATAGCGAGGATATGTTCGTGACGATGCTGTTCGGCGTGCTTGATACGCGCGACGGGCGGCTTGATCTGTGCAATGCGGGGCATGAAAATCCTTACCGGATTGATACGACGGGCAATGTTTCGCTGATCGATATTGATGGTGGCCCGCCGCTCTGTGTCGCACCGGGCTTCCCCTACGAAGCCGAAACCGTCATGCTCAGTTACGGCGAAAGCATCGTGATCGTCAGCGACGGCATTACCGAGGCGCAAAGCCCTGAGGGCGATTTCTTCGGCCATGAACGATTGGCCGCCGTCCTCAACGACTGGCAGGCAAGCAGCGCAGTGTCTGGAGCGAGCAATGCGTTGCTCCGCGAAGTGCGCGCGTTTGAAAATGGCGCGGAGGCGACTGACGATCTAACGGTGCTGGTGTTCCGCTATACCGGGCCAACCGTTATCTGACGGTGATTTCGACCCGGCGGTTTTCGTCATTGGCGATATCATCACCAGTCTGCACGCGCAGCTCGCGCTCGCCGCGACCCGCTGTCCGGGTGATGCCAACATCGACGCCTTTTTCGGCGAGCAAGACCTTAATCGACTCGGCGCGCTTGGCTGAGACGGCGTCATTGAGCGGGCCATCGCCGGTGGTATCAGTGTGGCCGACAATCTGAATGTCGGCGCCCTCACGCGATTTGATTTCAGCAAGGACGGCGTCGATTACCGACGGATCGACCAGATCGGTTGAGCCTTGTTTGAAATACAGGCGAAATAACGCAGGTTTGCGCGGGATTGTTGTCAACAAATCGCCGTATTTGGCCTCAAGCGCTTCAGGCGTTACCGATTTTACCGCAACCCGACTGCCCTTGACGCCTGACCGACTGTTGGCCTGATCAATCACGCGGATATCTTGCTCGCTGCCCGGATCAAGCACGACGACTGCGCCAGTTTCATTCTGCTGACCCTGATCATCCTTTTCACCGGGAAGCAGTGACACGCCCGTGCTTGCGGCACATCCCGCCACAATGAGGCAGGTCACAGCGGTCAGCAGGGCATTGCGCATTATGATCCTTTGACGTCAACGACGAAGCGAGTGCCGCGCACACCGAGTAGCGCTGTTGGGGTGCGGACGCGCATTGCATCCTTATTTTTCTTGGCAATCTGCCCCGAAATAATCGCGAGCGAACCACGATCAACCTGAGTTACAAATTTGCCGTCATGCGTTGTATCGTCGAACAGAAATTCGTTGATCGTCACACTGCTATTTGGCCCAGCGGCAAAGCGGCTGTTGTCATAAAAGGTCGCGCCAATCCGGCCATCCTTGCCAGTTCTCAATATGTCACCCTTTTGCAAGGCAAAACCCGGTTTGGCAGCAATTGTCTGCCCACCGCGCAATATGTTGGCGATCCCACTCGCCACTTTGACGCGGCCAATATCACTTGTGGCAGCGGCAAACGCCTGAGTCGCAAGACCGGCCAGCAAAAATATGGCTAATATGCTACGTTTTTGCATAACCAATTCCTCTTTAACATTTACTGGAGTAAAGCCATTTTGCATGGTTGACAATAACCCGCGTTTCGCCGCTTCGGCCAATTTCTGTCTGGATTGGCAGACAGTTAGCCATGCGCTTGATCTGCTTGAGGGCTTTCTCAACAGACAGGCGGTTGATGATGATATCCGCGCACGGCTTGCGATCATTGTTGAAGAACTTGTCGCCAATATTGTTGAACATAGCGGGTCGCCCGCTGATCAGCCGATATCGCTGACATTTGAGCGCAATGGCGCAGAAATTATGATCACACTCAGCGATAGCGGTGTTGCCTTTGACCCTTGCGGGCATGTGCTGCGAGGCGAGCTTCCCCCGGAACGCGGCGGCGGCGCGGGGCTTGCGTTCGTACAAAGCTGGG
>JAYTMV010000104.1:0-3153 GCA_043728175.1 Sphingomonadales bacterium | reverse complement strand
GATGCAAGCGACTCGACCCCGCTTTCGGGCACCCGGCGCGGCGGCGGGATTGAGGCGCTTGACGTCGATGTGCGCGTGGCATTGAGCCAAAAGCAAGGCTAGGCTAACGTAGGTAAGTTGGGGAGCGGATAAACATGACTTATTGCGTTGGAATGCGTCCGAAATCGGGGCTGGTCATCATCGCCGACACGCGGACGAACGCGGGCATCGATAATATTTCGACCTATAATAAGCTCCACACGCTTGCCGAGGATCGCGATAGGCTGATTATCTGCGCGTCAGCGGGAAGCCTGTCCGTCACCCAATCAATGCTTTCAATGCTCGCCGAGGGGCTTGAACCCAAGGACACAGATGAGCCGCGCCGGACGGTCGCCAATATGCCGACGATGTTCCGCGCGGCGCAACTGGTGGGTGAGGCGCTGTCCGACGCGCGCCGCGATATCGGTAGGGCGCTCCACGGCTCGGGCATCAACGCCGATGTTTCGCTGCTGCTCGGCGGGCGCATCGGCGATGGCCCGCTGATGCTTTACCTCGTGTATAGCGAGGGCAATTTCATTGAGTGTCAGCGTGACAGCCCTTACGGCCAGATTGGCGAGCTTAAATACGGCAAGCCAATCCTTGACCGCGCGCTGCAATGGGAGTCGCCACTTGATGAGGCGGTCAAGGTCGGGCTGATCTCGTTCGACTCAACAATGCGATCAAACCTTTCGGTTGGTCGTCCGCTTGATATGATCGTCATCCCCGAAGATCGCGGCGCACCGATCATCCGCCGACGCATCACTGAAGACGACGCCTATTTCAATGAGCTGTCGGCCAATTGGGGGCGGCTGATGAACGAATCGCGTCAACAAATTGCCGACCCGCCGTTCATGAAGAGCATATAAAAAGCCCCGCACATTTGCACGTGCGGGGCCTATGTTCGCAAATAGGTTTGGAGATCGATTAAGCGAAGGAGACGTTCACACGCATCCGGCGGCGACGCGCAGATGCGCCAACCAAGCCAAACCCTGCGATGAGCATTGCCCACGTTGCTGGTTCTGGCACTGCCGCTGTTCCCGCCAGGCCGAATACCTGTGCAGTATTAAACGTGAAGCCAGGGTTGCGAAGAATATCGAAATTAAGATTGTAACCAATGGCATCAAATGCCGCGAGGTCATTTGAGGTTACAGTCAACACTTCGCAAGGTGACGCGGTTGGATCAAGAATGCCAATCTGGCGGCCTCCTATAATACAGAGCCCTGAGTCATCGAGGAAACCGGGCGCATCCTTAAAATGTGATGCTTGATCACCATCGCCAACGAAAGCGCCTGTAGCAAGGTTGGCAAACTCTACGACTTGAGAATTACCGAAATTATAGGGTGTGCTGCCATCAATTGAGAAAAAAGCAGCACGGTTGGCCGAAAGCTGCAAAATACGATCGCCCGTGACGGGATCAAAAGCATTGCCGTACCGGAACAGATCAAAAACCGAAAATAGCGCGAAATTATTTAGGTTAAGACCTGAAAACTGGGCATTGCCAGCAACGAAGTCAACTGTGTCAACCCCGCTGACAAAACCAAGCACATGACCGATTTCGTGAATGGCAACGCCTGTAAAATCAAGGAAGCCATCATCAATACCGTCAGTTGGATCAAAATCAAAGTCAGCCGTTGAACTGAAATCAATACAGCCATCAGCATTCGCAACGCTACTGCTACAGCGGAAGGTATTTGACTCATCAATCCCAATGCCAAGCGCTCTCAAATTCGCGGTGTTGGCATCAAGCAGCAGGTTATTTGTTGAACCATCACCATCGAAGCGAGTTACATTGCCGTCGGCACCACCAAGAGTGCCTGCCAAAGGAGCATTCGTGCGAAAACGAAGACCGCCATTCTGGTCAAGCGGCGAAAGATTGGAAACAGCGATTCGGTCTAACGCTGTGGTGCCAGTTGAAGCAAGGCCAGCGTAAACATTGCTGACTGACAAAACTGAGGATGAGCTTCTTGCGCCACCAAGCACATTTGGGCCAAGGTTAGCAAACCCAATATCAATGTTTATCGTAACGTTGTTTGTTAGCGTGCGATTCCAGAAGTTTGCAGCTTTCTGAAACGATAGCAACGCGGCTTGACCACGTGCCCCTTGTGAAGCGAACGAACCTTGAGAGTCGCGAAGAATGATTGTTAGAGCTGATGCAGGTGTTGACGCTACGACGGCTGATACCGCAGCGGCCACTAAAACTAGATGCTTTTTCACTTGAGATACTCCGTTAGAGACTAACCCAATCGTCCATCCCTACGGTTAAGTTAACTGATTGATAACTTTCATCAGTAAAATGTCAAAGTTGAAGAACATGAAAAACAAGTGAACATCTCAAAAAAAGGGCATTTCGGCTCAATTTGAAACAACTACAGTATAACACCCTATGTCAAATTGTGATTGCCGAATAAAACTACAAACAGCGAACCAGCTTCTCACTATGCCCTTTATGGAGGGTGTAACTTTGCGGTGTGGCAACGCCGGTTTGGCTGACGGTAAGCTTGATCGTATCGCCGACCATCTGACCGCGAAAAACGGCAGGCTTGCCGCGCGCAGCAAAGTCTTTGGCAAGCGTTGGGCCGCCGCGTTCCTGATCAAAGGTGCCGCGCGCGGTGAAGCGGCCTTTGGCGTCGGGAAGGATCTTGCCTTTGATCGTGCCGCTTGCGCAGTCCATACGGATATCGCCACCACTCGTTGTCATCGTCATGATCATCCGATCGCCGCCCCAAGTGCCGCTGAGCATTTTTGGTTTTGCCGCTGCGCCTGTCGCTGGAACTGCCATAATCATCGCCCCCATGCTGCCTGCCAAAAGTCCGATTTTGAAACCGTAGCGCATATCATCACTCCTTGAAATATGGGTGGCTCCCGCTGCGCCACGCTAGTCACAAAAAAGCGGGTGAAGCATCCCTACTTCACCCGCCGATTTTAGCGTCAAGACTATGTACTGGCGATTAAGCCGTTACAGCCTTTGCCGTGGTGCGACGACGACGCATTGCGCCACCCACAAAGCCGAAGCCCGTGATCATCATCGCCCAAGTTGCGGGTTCAGGAACCGCGCCGCCACCGCCGACATTGATGCCGATGATGCCAACGAAGGTGCCGAAGCGGGCAAAGCCCGAACCAGCAGGGTTACCGCCC
>JAYTMV010000103.1:0-3609 GCA_043728175.1 Sphingomonadales bacterium | reverse complement strand
GACAATTTGTTTGAAATCAGCGCGGCATCGGGCTCGGGCGGCATGTCGAACAATGAAAATGCCAAGCTTGCCAAGGATATCGTCCAAAAGCTGCTTGATCTGTTCGTTGAGGGCAATCTTTCGGGCAATCGCGCCGAAACCGCGCAGACGCTTCAGTTCCTTGATACTCAGCTTGCCCAACGTGAGGTGCAGTTGCAGGAGGCTGAGGCGCGGCGCGCAGAATTTGAACAGCGTAATTTGGGGCTACTGCCCGGTGTTGGTTCGGTGAGCCAGCGGATGGATGCAGCACGCGCAGAGCTTGGTCAGGTTGATTCGAACCTCAGTGCAGCGCAAGGCTCGCTCGCGGCGGTCAACGGCCAGATTGCGTCGATTCCGCCGACGATCAATACGCCGGGCACGCTTGTTGGCGGCGGCGGGGCGGCAGGGCGGATTGCTCAGTTGGAAGGCCAGATTTCGGACGGATTGGCGCGCGGCTGGACTGAGGGTTATCCCGATATGATTTCGCTGCGTAATCAATTGGCGCGCGCGCGCGCGTCAGCCGCAAATGAAGCTCCGGGGCGCGTGGTCGGTGGCAGCAACAGCCCCAATCCGCTGTATGTAACGCTGCGCACGATGCAGGCCGAGCGGCAGGGGCAAGTCTCTGCGCTCAGCGGGCGGCGTGCCCAGCTTCAGGCCGAACTCGCACAATTTCAGTCGCGTCAATTCGCCGAACCCGGCGTGGCGCAGGAGCAGCAGCGGCTTAATCGCGATTATGAAGTGCTCAAAACCGCCTATGACAAGCTGCTTGCTGACCGTGAAGAGGTCAAACTGCGCGGATCGATCCAGTCAGACACTGACTCGATCAAGTTCCGCGTGATTGAACCGCCCACGTCGCCGCGTTCGCCCGCCGCGCCAAATCGGCCAATGCTGCTGACATTGGTGCTGTTTGCAGCGATTGGCGCAGGGGCGGCGGCAGCGTTCGGGATTGCCCAGATCAAATCGACCTACACGACGGCTGAACAATTGCAGCGGGCAAGCGGCCTGCCGGTGATTGGATCAATCACTGAGGTGATGAACCCGACGCAGCGGGAAAAACGCGCGCAAAAGCTCAAATATTTCGTCGTCGGATGCGCCGGATTGGTCGGCGCGTTCGCGATTTTGATGACCGTTGAATTTGTTCAACGCGGTATGGTGGCATGACGGTGATGGCGATGAAACGCAAAAGAGACGCCGCCGGATCGCTCATTGAGCGCGCCGCCGAGGCTTATGATTTCGGGATGATCAGCAACCGGGCTGCGCCTTCGACTGCCGCTGAGCCTGTTGTCATCGCGGCTATGCCCGCTGCGCCACCGATTGATACCGCTTCGCTCGTGAAGATTGACCGCGAACTGCTGCGCTCACACGGGTTTATTGTTCCTGGTGCGCCGCCAACGAGCCTTTCGGAAGAGTTTCGCCTGATCAAGCGTCAGTTGCTGTTGTCAGCGCTTGGCGGCCCCGGCGGGACAGCGATTGAGCGTGGGCAGCTTATCCTGATTTGTTCAGCGCACCCCAATGAAGGCAAAACCTTCTCATCAGTCAATCTCGCGCTATCGATGGCGAGCGAGACCGAGATTGAGGTCGTGCTGGTTGATGCTGATGTGGCCAAGCCTGAAATCCTCTCAACACTCGGGCTTCCGGGTGGGCCGGGGCTGATGGATGCGCTCGCCAATCCAGCACTCGATGTTGAGCAATTGCTGATCCACACCGATATTCCCAACCTATCAGTGCTTCCGGCGGGCCTGCAAACCAACAATGACACTGAACTGCTCGCGTCCGAACGCACGGGCAAGCTGATTGACCGCTTGATTGAGAATAAGCCGCGCCGGATCATCCTGTTCGATTCTGCGCCTGCGCTTGCGGCGTCGCCCGCATCGGTGCTGGCGCTTCATGTCGGGCAGTGCGTGATTGTCGTGCGCGCCGATCAAACCACCGAAAGCGCGCTGCGCGACACGATGTCGCTGCTTGATGCGTGCCCCAGACTGCAATTCATGCTGAACGGCGTTTCGTACAGCGGCACTAACCGGAAATTTGGTTCTTATTATGGATTTGGAGAGTGAAATGACCATCCATCGCAAGACATTTGTGACGACAGCAGCGCTGATCGCGCTTGCTGCAACCATGCCAGCCACGGCCAAAAAAGCAGAGGTGACGCCCTATCTCGAAGTCGGGCAAGTCCTTACCGCCAATCTTAAAGGTGATAGCGATGTCCTGACTTACAGCACAGTTGCCGCTGGTATTGATGCGTCGATCTCAAACGCACGCAGCGAAGCACAGGTTAACTTCCGTTATGAGCGCCGCTTTGATTATGGCAAAAATGTCAATGATCAGGACGTTGTAACGGGCCTTGCGCGCGGTCGTTTTGGTATCGTTCCGAACAAGCTGAGTATCGAAGCAGGCGGCATCGCCACACGCGCACGCCAGGATATTCGCGGTAGTGCGCCGGGGCTGCTTGTCGGCAATGTCGATAATATCGTTCAGGTGTATTCGGGCTATGTCGGCCCAACGCTGACCACCACGGTTGGTGATTTGAAGGTCAGCGGCGCTTACCGCCTTGGCTATACCCGCGCCGAGGCGGGCAAATTCACGCCAGCGCCGGGGCAGCCTGCAGTTGATCAGTTTGACGATTCTGTGACCAACCTTGCCTCTGCAAGTGTCGGTATGGAATCAGGCGTCTTGCCGTTCGGCTGGACCGTCAGCGGCGCATTTGAGCGTGAAGATGCTGGCCAGCTTGACCAACGCTTTGAAAGCAAAACGGTGCGCGGCGACGTCGTTCTGCCGGTTTCACCAACCGTCGCGCTGGTTGCAGGCGCAGGCTATGAGGATATCGAGGCGAGCCAACGTTCGCCGCTGCTTGATGCAAACGGTCAGCCAGTCGTGAACGGCAGCGGTCGTTTTGTCACTGACAAGAGCAGCCCGCGCCAGCTTGCCTATAATCAGGACGGGTTGTTCTATGATGCGGGTGTCGTCTGGCGGCCAAGCCGTCGCACCAATATCGAGGCGCGTGTTGGCAAGCGGTTCGGTGGGCTGTCTTACACTGGTTCGGCGACCTATCTTTCAAGTTCGGCAACATCGTTTCAGCTTAATGTCTTTGATCAGGTTGAAACCTTCGCGCAGCAGTTGAATGATAATCTTGCATCACTGCCAACCAATTTCACCAATTTTAACAATCCGCTCAATTCGCAGACGGGCGGGTGCCTCTTCGGCGGCACGGGCGGCGGGCGTTCGGGCGGATGCCTTAATCCAGCATTCCAATCGGTCAACGGCGCGGTGTTTCGCAGTCGCGGCATCACTGGGCTGGTTTCGACCAACCGTGGCCCGCTTAACATCGGCTTTGGCGCTGGCTATGCCCAGCGCAAATACCGCGCGCCGACAGGTGGCGGGATATTCTCGCTCAACGGGATAACCGATGAAAGCTACTTCACGCAGGGCCAGATTGCCTATCAGCTTGATGAGGCTTCAAATATCAATGCACAGGTCTTTGCGAGTCTCTTCGATTCTGGTATTGCGGGCGCGCCCAACGTGCTGAGCACGGGGGCGACGGGGGCATATAACCGGACGTTTGGGCGCAATCTAAGCACGACCGCAGCGGTT
>JAYTMV010000102.1:0-7684 GCA_043728175.1 Sphingomonadales bacterium | reverse complement strand
ACAGATCGCGAGTTGAGTTTGCAGGAAGAAGATCGCCTGCCTTGGCTTGAAGCCGTTGAAACTGATGAAGAAGATGAAGGCGTTACAGGTTCAAAGCTGCTTGGCCTTGTGCTGGCGGGTTTGCTCGCCATTGGCGTTCTCGTTGGCGGCATCTGGTGGTTACGGAATCAACAGGGGCCAAGCGGCGACGGTACGTTAATCGCGGCGCAAGAGGGCGACTATAAGGTCAAGCCCGATGAACCCGGCGGCATGAAGGTTGAAGGCCAGGGCGATGCAAGCTTTGCGGCCTCCGAAGGCGCTGAGGCCAATGGCAAGGTTGACGTGAATGCTACTCCTGAGGCGCCCGTTGCCGTGGTCAAGCAAAGTCAAGTTGCGGCGGCAAAACCAGCAGCACCTGCGGCTAAGCCTGCGGTGACGGCACCGCTTGCTGCACCAACGACAACACCGCTTGCTGCGCCTGCGCCATCAGGCGGAGGATTGGTGCAATTCGGCGCTTATGGTTCGCAGTCCTCGGCAGATGAGGCTTGGGCGACGCTTTCGACCAAGAATCCAGCGCTGGCTCGTCTCAGCAAGTCAGTTCTCCCCGCAGCCGTTGGCGGCAAAACACTTTACCGCCTGCGCGCCAATGCCGGATCACCAGCAGCAGCGGCTGCACTCTGCACCAAGGTGGGCAACTGCATCATTGTTAAGTGATGATTTAGGGTGAAAACCAGTTGCTAAGGAAGCTAATTGAAATTGCCTGAAGGAGGCTTCGAGCCTCCTTCAGGCAAACCCCTCACCCGGCGCTACGCGCCACCCTCTCCCGCAAGGGGAGAGGGGTTTTGATGTTCACCCAAACGCATAAGCCCCCGGTGCGGAATCCCCCGCTGGATAATCCTTATTCCCCAATCCCTTAGGCGCGGCCTTCAGCGCTCCCGACCTGGCCTTGAGCCACTCCATCCAGAACGGCCACCATGATCCGGCGTACTCGGAAACTGTGCCCATCCATGCGTCGGGCGTTGGGGGGAGGGCTTTGCCGGATCGGAAGAACTTCGCCTTTGGATTGCCCGGCGGGTTGAGGATTGCCTGAATATGGCCGCTTTGCGACAGGACAAATTCGATGTTCTTTGAGCCGAACAACTGCGTCGAGCGATAGCACGCCTTCCACGGGGTGATGTGATCAGTCACACCCGCGAGGATGAACAGATCATTGTCCACCTTGGTTAGATCAACCGCGTGGCTGACCATGTTTGACTTGGCGGGGTTAATGAACGGCTGTTCCTCATACACGCGCAGATAATCCGAATGGAGTGAGGCTGTGAGGTTCGTCGTGTCATTATTCCAATGAAGGATGTCAAACGCAGGCGGATCTTCACCGTGGAGATAATTGTTGATGACATAATTCCACACCAGATCATTGGGCCGCAGCCAAGCGAACATGCGCGAAAGCGATGCGCCTTCCAAAATGCCTTTCTTGGCCGAACGTTCGCGCGCGAGCTTGATGCCGTGATCCGAAACGAGCGCGCCAACGTCGCTATCAGTGCGTTCGGGGGCAAGGACGGTGACCATCATCGTGACGCAGCCGATGCGTTTGTCTTTGTTGGCCGCCATTTTGGAAAGCAGAGTCGCGGTCGTGATCCCGCCCGAACATGCGCCCGCGACGTTGACTGTTTTGCTGCCGCTTATGCTGCAAATGACGCCAATCGCTTCGATGATCGCATCAACATAATCGGCCAAGCCCCATTCGCGGTGTTCAACCTGCGGGTTGCGCCAGCTTATCAGGAAGGGCTGAAGGCCGTTATCGCATTCATATTTGACGATGCTTTTCTCCGGCGAAAGGTCGTTGATATAGGCCTTGTTGATCTGCGGCGGGATGATCAGCAGGGGCACGGCGTGCACCTTCTCCTGGGTTGGGGCGTATTGGATCAGTTCCATAATTTCAGTTTTATAGACCACCGCACCCGGCGAAATTGAGAGGTTTTCGCCCAGTTTGAAGGTGCGCGAGTCGACTTGGCTCACGATCCCGTCATTATGCACCATATCATTATAAGCGTTGCGAAGCCCCTTGATCAGCGATCCGCCGCCGGTCTCCATCGCTTTCTTAATCGCCGAAGGATTGCCCGCGAGCGTGTTGGTCGGTGCGATGGAGTCGATGATCATGCCCGATACAAAGGTCGCGCGCGCGCGTTCAAGATCGTCAAGCTCAAGATCATCGATCCAGCGCTTGGTGCCTTTTTCCATCGCCAGATAATATTGCATTCCCGCCTTGTAGAACGGGTTGGCGGCCCAAGCGCCGTCCATGAAGCGTTTGTCGCGCGGATTGGGGGCAAGCTCAGACTGGTTGGTCATAATCTTAATCACGTCATCAGAAAACATTTGCGCGTGCTTCATCGTCCGCACCGGATTGCCAGCGGTTTCCCGCAGCATCACCGCGACCGCACCCATCAAATCTTCACGCGCAATCCCGACCAGCGGATTGAGCGCACCCGTAGCTTCATTTTCATCATTGATCGGCGTTTTCTTAGCAGCCATTTGTATGTCATCCCCGTGTTATATCTTGATCTGAATTGAGGCGAAAAGACGCGCAGAGTCAAATAGGGAATATTGGAGAATGTGCGCGCGCATTTGGGTAGTGTCGGCTATGTGAGCATCTCGCCCCCGCCTTGATGGAGAGTATCTGTGTTCACTACCCCCGTTATCGCAGCCGTTTTATGGGCGGTGCTGCTCGGCGGCGCTGGCGGGCTGCTAACGAGTATCGGCCCGTGGTACCGCGAACTGCGCAAGCCGCCGTGGCAGCCGCCCGACTGGCTGTTCGGCCCAGCGTGGACGCTGATCCTCGGTCTTGCCGCGTGGGCCGCCGTGCTGGCGTGGAACGGCACGAGTGATCCGGACGCGCACCGGCTGATCATCCTGTTTTATGCGATAAACTTTGTCTGCCACTTCATGTGGTCACCGCTGTTTTTTACGCTGAAACGGCCTGATCTGTCGCTAATTGAGGTTGTGTTTTTGTGGAGCTCAGTCCTCAGCCTATGCATCCTGCTGCGGCCTTATTCAGTGCTGGCAAGCTGGCTGATCGTGCCATACCTAATCTGGGTCAGCTTCGCCGCGATCCTGAATCTCTATATTGTGCGGCTGAATCCGAGGGTGGTTGAGGGGTGGAATCGCTAGGGGACAGCGAATACGCTGTCCCCGGATTTATCCCCCCTCGCGGGCCAGCCAATCTTCAAGCCATTTAATCGAATAGTCGCCGTTGATCACATCGCCGTCGCGGAGCAGCGCTTGGTGGAGCGGGATCGTTGTCTTCACGCCGTCAACCACCATTTCCTCAAGCGCGCGGCGCATCCGCATCATGCAGCTTTCGCGCGTGCGACCGTAAACGATCAGCTTTGCAATCATTGAGTCGTAATAAGGCGGGATGCGGTATCCGGTATAAAGCCCGCTATCGACGCGGACGTGCATCCCGCCCGGCGGGTGATAGGCGGTGATCGTGCCCGGCGACGGGGCGAAGGTGGCGGGATCTTCGGCGTTGATCCGGCATTCGATTGAATGGCCGCGAAATTCAAGGTCTTCCTGTTTGACTGAAAGCCCGCGCCCTTCGGCGATGCGGATTTGTTCGCGCACGAGGTCAAAGCCTGTGATCATCTCAGTCACGGGATGTTCAACCTGAATCCGCGTGTTCATTTCGATGAAGTAGAAATGCCCATCTTCCCACAGAAATTCGATGGTGCCCGCACCGCGATAGCTCATTCCGGCCATTGCGTCAGATACGACCTTGCCCATCCGCGCGCGCTCTTCATGGCTGATGACGGGCGAGGGGGCTTCCTCAAGCACCTTCTGGTGTCTCCGCTGGAGCGAGCAATCGCGCTCACCGAGATGGATCGCGTTGCCCTTGCCGTCGCCAAACACTTGAAATTCGATATGGCGCGGATTGCCGAGATATTTTTCGAGATAGACCGTTGCATCGCCGAACGCGGCCTTGGCCTCAGTGCCTGCTTGGAGCATTTGCGTTTCAAGCTCATTGGGCGAATTGACGACCTTCATCCCGCGCCCACCGCCACCTGACGCGGCCTTGATGATGACGGGATAGCCGACCTCAGCAGCGATTGCCTTCGCTTCACTCACATCCTCAATCGCGCCGTCAGAACCAGGGACAAGCGGTAGGCCAAGCGCGCCTGCGGTGCGTTTGGCCTCAACCTTATCGCCCATTGTGCGGATATGTTCGGGTTTGGGGCCGACGAAAATGATCTGATGCTCTTCGATGATTTCGGCAAAGCGCGCGTTTTCGGAGAGAAAGCCGTAGCCGGGGTGGATCGCGTCGGCATTGCTGATTTCGGCGGCGGAGATAATCGCGGGCACGTTGAGGTAGCTATCCTTGGCAGCGGGTGGCCCGATGCAAATGGCTTCATCGGCGAGGCGAACGTGCATCGCATCGGCATCGGCAGTTGAATGCACCGCGACCGTTTTGATCCCCATTTCGTGGGCTGCTCGGTGGATACGCAGCGCAATCTCACCGCGATTGGCGATCAACAGTTTTTCAATGGCCATCGCTCTTATTCAACAATCACAAGCGGTTGATCAAATTCAACTGGTTGGCCAGCGCTGACGAGAATTTGCGTCACTTTGCCCGCGCGCGGCGCAATGATGGGGTTCATTACCTTCATCGCCTCAATAATGATCAGCGTATCGCCCTCGGCAACGGTCGCGCCGACGCTCACAAAGGGCGCCGCTTCGGGCGACGCGGCGAGATAGGCCGTACCAACCATCGGCGATTTGATCGTGCCGGGGTGATCAGCAGGCGGCGGCGCAGCAGCGGGTGCCGCAGCCGGGACAGCAGCGGCAGGCGCAGCAAAGGCCTGTGCCGGGGCCGCAACCGCCGTCATCGTCCGCGCCACACGGATCTTGCGCCCGCCATCCTCAACCTCAATTTCGGAGAGCTTGGTTTCATCAAGCAGCTCAGCAAGTTGGCGAACAAGTTTGACATCGACCTGCATCGTGCCAGTGGATTTGTCAGTCATTTGACCCCCAAGATGTTGTTAATATTGCCAATGTCAGAGCTTTGCTGCCGCGTCCAGCGCTAGCGTGTAGGATTTGGCCCCGTGTCCGGCAAAACAGGCGGCGGCGGCCATGCCAACATAGCTGATATGGCGGAATGCCTCGCGCTTATGTGGATCGGACAGATGCACCTCGATCACCGGCACCTTGATCGATTTGATCGCATCATGAATGGCGATTGAGGTGTGGGTATAGCCCCCGGCATTGAGCAACACAGCCCTGGCGTTATGAGCGTTGGCTTCATGCAGCCAATCAATCAAATGGCCCTCATGGTTTGACTGGCGGACATCAACGGCAAGCCCAAGCCCGCGCGCCTGATCCTCAAGCATCCCGGCAATATCATCAAGCGTATCATGGCCGTAAATCTCTGGCTCGCGCATCCCGAGCAGGTTGAGGTTGGGGCCGTTAAGGACATAAACGGTGGGCAAATCGGCCACAGGTGCGCTCTTTCAGTTGCGACATCGGGGAAGCGCCCCCTATATGGCGTCCGAAACAAAAGCGCAAAGTGGCGAGACTCAATTGACGATAACCATCACCCTCAACGGCGAACCTCGCGGCGTTGCCCCCGGAACCACCATCGCGGGGCTTGCTGCCGAACTTGGGCTTAATCCAGCCAAGGTGGCGGTTGAGCGCAATTTGGAGATTGTCCCGCGTTCGACGCTTGCCGAAGTAGTGATTAGCGAAGGCGACAGGCTTGAGATCGTCCATTTTGTTGGGGGTGGGCAGCAAGATACTTGGACGGTAGCTGGCCAGACGTTCACCTCGCGGTTGATCGTGGGCACTGGCAAATATAAGGATTTTGCGCAGAATGCCGCCGCGCTTGAGGCGTCGGGGGCTGAAATCATCACGGTGGCCGTCCGCCGGGTCAATGTGTCTGATCCGTCTGCACCGATGCTGACCGATTTTATTGATCCCAAGAAATATACCTATCTGCCCAATACCGCAGGCTGCTTTACCGCTGACGATGCCGTCCGCACGCTGCGGTTGGCGCGTGAAGCAGGGGGGTGGGATTTGGTCAAGCTTGAGGTGCTTGGTGAGGCGCGCACACTTTATCCCGATATGCGTGAAACGCTCAAAGCCACTGAAACGCTTGTGCGAGAGGGCTTTAAGCCGATGGTGTACTGCGTTGATGATCCGATTGCGGCCAAGCAGCTTGAAGAGGCGGGCGCGGTTGCGATCATGCCGCTTGGCGCGCCAATTGGTTCAGGGCTTGGCATTCAAAACCGCGTGACCATCCGCCTGATTGTTGAGGGCGCGAAGGTGCCTGTGCTTGTCGATGCGGGCGTTGGCACGGCATCCGATGCAGCAATTGGCATGGAGCTTGGTTGCGACGGCATCCTGATGAACACCGCGATTGCCGAAGCCAAAGACCCGATTGTAATGGCGCGCGCTATGCGTCTTGCGGTCGAAAGTGGGCGGCTGGCCTATATTGCTGGGCGGATGGGGCGGCGGATGTATGCCGACCCTTCAAGTCCTCTCGCTGGGTTGATTTGAGTCGTATATCCGCGTATATACTTCAATAGGGAGTAGCCCGATGAACATGATCACCACAAAACCATTCAGGAGCGGCAACAGCGAAGCCATTCGCTTGCCCAAGCATATGGCGTTCGGCCCTGACACTGAGGTTGAAATCAGCAAACACGGCGACATCGTGACGATCCGTCCAAAGCCCAAGCAAAGCATTAAGCAGATGATCGCGAACCTGCGGGCGATTGGAACGCCCGAAGACGGTGTTCAAAAACGTGAGCCTTTTGAGGCTCCTGAACGTCCTGGTCTCTAAAGTTTGGCATATTTGTTAGATACTAACATTGCGATCCATCTCCGCGATGCCGAACTCAGCATACTTGATCGCGTTGATGCGCTTTCGGGAGAGATTTATTTATCAGTTGTTTCGGTTGTTGAGCTTGAGGGCGGGGTCAATCAAAACCCGAAAACGGCTGAGGAACGCAGACGCCTTTTGAACCAACTATTAGTATCGCTTATCATCCTTCCTTTTGAGCGGCGTGAAGCAATTGAATATGGCCGCATCGTCAGTAGCATCGGTTTTTTGCGTAGCCGGATTCTTGACCGAATGATCGCAGCGCAAGCGATCATCACAGGCGCAACACTCATCACTATGAATGCGCCAGACTTCTGCGATATTCCGGGCCTTAGCCTCGAAATCTGGCCAAGCCCAATGGCCTAAGCAAAATCCCTTGTGCGCTGCGGCTTTGCGGTGCAGTCTCCGCTGAATGTCCGGGGCACCATTTGACGAGATTCGGGGATTTGGCGATGGCGATGCCTGTCGCGCTGAATTTGCTGCACTTGGTGATTGGCTGAACAACACGCCAGCCGCCGAACTTGATCGGCGTCAGCAATCGGCCGAAGCAACTTTCCGACAATTGGGGATTACTTTTGCGGTGTACGGTGAGGAGGATTCGTCAGAGCGGATCATCCCGTTTGATATTGTCCCGCGCGTGTTCACCGCGTCTGAATGGGCCTCGCTTTCGGCAGGTTTGACCCAGCGGGTCGAGGCGATCAACCTGTTCCTCACTGATATTTACGGGGCGCGTAAGATCATTGATGACGGCATCATCCCGCCCGACCTGATTTTCGGCAATCCGCAGTTTCGCCCAGAAATCGTGGGATCAACCCCGCCGCACAATGTCTGGTC
>JAYTMV010000101.1:0-5687 GCA_043728175.1 Sphingomonadales bacterium | reverse complement strand
ATCAGCGCGCGGTGATGATCCTGAAGCGCGCCAGCAACGATTTCCGCCGCTGATGCTGATCCTGAATCGACGAGCACAACCAGCGGAAGCCCGCGCGTGAAATCACCGGGGCGGGCGAAATAACGCTCGATATCGGCCTTATCGCGGCCACGCTGCGATACGATTTCACCGCGATCAAGAAAGGCATCAGACACTTCAATCGCCTGATCAAGCAAACCGCCGGGGTTTGAGCGCAGATCAATCACATAGCCGGTTGGTTTGCGGCCAAGCGATTTATCAATGCTGGCGATTGCGGCGCGGACGCTTGATCCAGTTGCCTTTGAAAAGGCGTTGATGTTGATAATGCCAACGCCGTTTTTGACTTCCCATTTGACCGGCTTGAGCTCGATAATCTCGCGCGTCAGCGTCACATCAAACGGTTTGTCACGACCGGGACGCACCACCGTCAGCCGGATGTTAGTGCCGGGGCGACCACGCATTTTGTCAACAGCTTCATCAAGCGTGCCGCCGTAGATCAGCACACCGTCAAGATGCGTGATGTAATCGCCGGCCTTCATGCCACCGCGAAACGCCGGGGTATCCTCGGTCGGCGCAATCACCTTAACCGCACCGTCCTCAAGCGAAACCGAAAGGCCAAGCCCGCCGTAATTGCCGTCAGTCGTGACGCGCATCTGTTCAAAATCACGCGCATCAAGATAGCTGCTGTGCGGATCGAGGCTGGCGAGCATCCCGTCAATCGCGCCCTTGATCAGCGTCTTATCATCAACCTTTTCCACATATTCACTGCGTACCCGCTCAAACACGCTGATCAGCGCATCAAATTCGCGGTAGGTCGCTGCGTCAACACTCGAAATCGCAGCGGTCGTCGCCGGAATGAGCGCGACTGCCGAGACAGCAAGGGTAGCGCGGAACATCGATCTGGTCATTATCTTGTCACTCTCAAAAACACAGAAATCGCTGAATAACCGATTTTGGGGCCAAGCGAAACTGTTTCAATCACAGGTTTAACGAAATAGGGTTAACCGGAGATTGCCAAATGAGATTGGCTCATAGTTTCATGAAAGACAGTCCCTTCGTGATCTTCGTGGCTTCGTGTGAGAAAATTTGACCCACACGAAGCCACGAAGATCACGAAGAAGAAGGGGGCAATTTCCAAGATTCGCACCCTCCAAAAACTCCCGGAAAACTCAGGAAGTTGACACTGTATCCGTATATTTTCTGAGCCTGCCCGATGAGAAAAATACGGCGCATTGAGATGGTAAGCGAGGGGGCGGAATCATCAATCATATTCGGAACATATCATGAATATTTTCTGTAGGAAAGACCTGTGATTGGAGACAATTCTTCCTCCCTCACAACAGCGGCGTGATATCCACTGGCTTGTTCCCACGCCTTAGCTCCACGGTTACCGTTGGGCGATCACCTCCTGCGCGACCGATGGGCCCGCCTTCAAGCACGTTATCGCCGACGCGCGCGTCGAGCGCGGCGAGGCTGGTGATGAGTGTTGTCCAGCCGCCGCCATGATCAATGATGATGATCTGGCCAAAGCCGCGAAATGGCCCGGCGAAGGCGATGCGCCCGCGTGCTGGTGCGACGACAAGTGCGCCGTCGCGTGCCGCAATCGTCAGGCCGCGCGCGCGTACTCCGGTTTCGGAGACTTCGCCTAGTCCGGTGACGACGGTTCCAGCGACGGGCAGGCGGTACGAAAAACGTGCGCTTTGGCTTTGCGCGGTCATGGCTGGGCCAGCCCGCGCATCGCCGGGACGGGTGGGGCGTAGCAGCGGGCCGGGGAGCGTTTCAAGCGCTGTCCGCACTTCAGCAGCGGCGCTGACACCAGCCATTAGCTCAACAATATCGCGCGCCTTTTCGCCCAGCGCCATTGCGCGGTCTTGCTCGTTAATCGCGCCGCGCGTTAGCCGCTCTGCACCCAGCCGCCGGGTCGCGGCAAGCTTGACCAACCGCGCGCGTTCTTCGGCTAAGCGCTTTTGCCCCGCCTCGACCGCCACCAGCGCGCGGTCAGCGTCAGCACGCAGCCTTCGCCCCGCCTCCACATCAGCACGCAAACCCTTGGTGCGTGCGTTGACGATGGGCATCATGCTCGCCAGTGCGGCACGAACATGTACGAGATCGCGCATCGATCCGGGCTGAACAAGCACAAGCCCCGGCGGCCTGCGCGCCATCGTCTGGAGTGCCGCAAGCAGGCGCACCGCTGGTTCCTGCTTTGCCGCGAGCCGCGCGCGCTGTTCGGCGCGGAGTTGCTCAATCAGGCGGATGCGCGCCTCAGCGGCGGTGATGTTCGCCTCTGCCGATTGGATGCGCGCGGCGACGGCGGCTGATTCAGATTTTGCTCGTTCAGCGGCACTGAGTTCGGCTGCCGCTGCTTGCTCAAGCTTTTTCGCGCGCGCGCTGGCAGCTTCGGATTGGGATTTAGCCGTTGCGAGTGCGCGGCGTTCTTCCTCAATCGACTGCGCGCCCGCGACGCTGGCAAGCAAAAGCGCGCCCGCTGCGATTGCAGGGACGCGCCATGCCCGGAGGCTTTGCTTACTTATTTTCGCTGTCGAGCTTGCCAAATTTGGCTTCAAACTCGGCAATCATACCTTTGGCGAGCAGCCCGGCCTGTTCGACCCAGCTATCGCGCGTGATGCGGTTTTTGAAATTGCCAAGATGATCATCAACCTTGTCAATTTCACCCGCACCCCATGCCGCAATCTGATCAAAGCGAGTGACGCCAAGGCTGATCAAAAGCGTATTGAGCTTTGGCCCGATGCCCTTGATCTGGAGGAGATCATCGGCCTTGCCAACGGCTGCGGGAATGCCAATCGCGGTCAGCGCAACAGCACCTGCGGCCACGGCAACCTTTTTCACGGTGCCGTAAATCCGCTCCCACTCGGTCATATTGCCAGCGGCGAGCAGCTTGGCCTGCGGAATCCATTCCTCACGACCAATACGATCCTTGAATTCGCCGAGGTGATCATCAACCTTATCGACATCGCCTGCAGACCAATTCGCGATCTGATCAAAGCGGGTGATGCCAAGGCCGTTGAGCACACCGTTGAGCTTTGGCCCAATGCCCTTGATAATCAGCAGATCATCGGCGGCACCAATAGCGGCTGGAATACCAATCGCGGTGAGTGCTGCGGCTCCGGCAATGCCAGCGCCCGCAAGACCAAGCCCGGCTGTGCTGGCTTTTGGTGCTTCAAACTTAGCCACCGGCGCGGTTGGTTCGGGAACGCGGACGGCCACCGTATCGGGTACAGCAGCGCGCGCGGCGGCTATCGCGGTCGCGGCAGGCTCAGACGTGCTGTAGGCAAGTCCGGCGTTATTATTGCTGCGTGCCCAAGCCCACCAACCGGTTAGCAAACCGATGAGCAGAGGCAGAAGAGTCCATAAAAAATTATTGGCTGAACAAAGTGGCCACATGATAAAATCCTTTCGGTCGCCAATCAGGCGTTGTCTGAACGATCGTTACCCCAGATGAACCAGGCGACCAAAAGACCAAGGAGGAACAAGACGAGTGCTGGAACCAGCGTTACGAGGAACGAAGCCATGATCTTTTCTCCTAGTTCGCAACAGGCGCAGCAGCAGCGGCACCCGTGGTTGCAACGGTAAATTCAATCCGACGGTTCTTGGCATGAGCCGCTGCATTGACCGCAGGATCAAGTGGCTTGCTTTCGCCGAAGCCCTTTGGCGCGAGCCGTTCGGCTGGAACACCCTTGGCAACAAGTGCTTGAACCACCGAATTGGCGCGCTCTTCTGACAGTCGTTGATTTGGTGCATCGCCGCCAGTCGTATCAGTATGGCCACCGACTTCAATCGTCGTGCCTGCACAGTCCTTGAGTGAGGCGGCAACCGCATCAATCAGGGGTTGCGATTCAGGGGTGATGGCTGATCCGCCTGTGGTGAAGTTGATCGTTTTGCCTTTGATCACCGTGTCAACGCCAGTCTGGCAGGTGGTGACGGCCTCAACCGTCGCGGGTGCTTCAGCGACGGTGGCTGCGGGCGCAGCAGGCGCTTCGGCAATCACTGGCTTGGCAGGCGTTGCGCACTGCTTACCAAAGCCCATCGGCCCGTGCAGGAACCAAGCGAGCACTGCGGTCGCAAGCGCGCCGAGCAAGATTTTAACTGTACTACTCATTATTACGATCCCCTCGATTGGGTTATTTTCTCGGACGCCGATAGAAAGGCGACCCGACCCAAGTACGAAGTTAACCGACTCTCAACCAGAGTCCAGCGTGGAAGCTGCGGCGCTTAATGCCCTGGGCTAAGTCACTGCCTAAAAACTGTTTTTTGAAAATCATTTTCGCGCGTGGATTGATAGTGGTCGAGGCCGCAGCCGGATACGCCGCAAATCGGCGATTCGGTTAATCCGTGCTGCCTGCTTCACGCGCGACTTCGCGCCAGCCGATATCGCGCCGATAAAAGCCGCCGGGAAAGCGGATTTCGTCAATCGCTGAATAAGCGGCGTCACGCGCAGCAGTCACATTTTTGCCGCGCGCCGTGACGTTCAAGACGCGGCCGCCGCTCGCAACAAGCTGGCCTGCGCCCATCGTAGTGCCCGCGTGAAAGACAGTGGCACTGGCGGTCTCACCAATCTCAATAACCGCGCCCTTTTCGGGTGTGCCGGGATAGCCTTTCGCCGCCATCACTACGGTTAGCGCGCTATCATCCGAAAAACGGGGCCGCTCCGCCTCCGCCAATTGCCCCGTAGCAACGGCAAGCAAAAGTGCCGCAAGATCGCCGTCATAGCGCATCATCAGCACCTGACACTCAGGATCGCCGAAGCGGCAATTATATTCGATCAGTTTTGGCCCTTCATCAGTCAGCATCAGCCCCGCAAACAGCACGCCGCAATAGGGCATGTGCTTTGCCGCCATCATTTGTACCGTTGGCGCGATGATTTCGGCGATCACCCGCTCTTCAAGCTCTGGCGTTAGCACGCGTGCGGGGGAATAGGCGCCCATGCCGCCGGTATTCGGGCCAGTATCGCCCTCTCCAACGCGTTTATGATCCTGCGCTGAGCCAAAGCCCACGATATTGATGCCGTCGGTAAGCGCGAAGAAGCTGACTTCTTCGCCTGTCATAAACTCTTCGATCACGACCGACGCGCCAGCTTCGCCAAAACCGCCGCCGAACATATCCTCAATCGCCGCGCAGGCTTCGCCCTCGGTTTGTGCGATAATCACGCCTTTGCCCGCTGCTAGCCCGTCGGCCTTGATGACGACGGGCAACCCAAAATCTGATAGACCCGCAAGCGCCTCGGCCTTGGTCGTGTAATGTTCATAGGCGGCAGTCGGGATATTGGCGTAGCTGCAAATTTCCTTGGTGAAGCGTTTTGATCCTTCCAACTGCGCTGCGGCGCGGTTTGGCCCGAACACCGCAACCCCTGCATCCCGCAAGCTATCGCCGAGACCAGCCACCAACGGCCCCTCTGGCCCAACCACAACCAAATCGATTTCATGCACTGCGCAGAACAGGGTCACCGCGTTGTGATCAGCACTATTGAGATCGACGATTTCGGCCACCTCTGATATGCCGGGGTTGCCGGGAGCCGCATAGAGTGTATCGCAAAGTGGCGATTGCACGAGTTTCCAAGCCAGCGCATGTTCGCGTCCGCCGCTGCCGATCAACAGGATATTCATGGTAGAAGATACGCCTTTTGATGAAGAACCCAATGCACTTGGATCGCG
>JAYTMV010000100.1:0-2614 GCA_043728175.1 Sphingomonadales bacterium | reverse complement strand
ATTGATAAGATCAAAACTATCGGCGGCTCTTACATGGCGGTGAGCGGGCTGGCGGGGCAGCGCGCGGGCGAGGATCATGTCGAAAATGCGGCTGATTTTGCGTTGGCGCTTCAGGCTATCGTGGCGCGCGTGATTGAAGACACTGGCTACCCAGTCAAATTGCGGATTGGGATGCACGTCGGCCCGGTGGTGGCGGGTGTGATCGGGGTGCAGCGGCCCGTGTTTGATTGCTGGGGCGAGTCAGTCAATCTCGCCGCGCGACTAGAGAGCAAGGCGCCACTACGAGAAATTCTTGTTTCGGAATCGACTTACTGGCGACTCAAACAAAAATTTGACGTTGCCTTCTTTGCCGACATCACCCTCAAAGGAATAGGGCGCACCAAAAGCTATTGCTTGAAGGGCAGGCACCCCAACGCATCCGAACCGCGCATGGAGCCGATAGAAATGTCAATTCATGGGTAAGTTTGACCGGCTGTTAAACCGATTTGGCCTCAACTTTGCAAATGCTACGGATGAAGAAAGCTTCACCGACACGCATATCCGCAGCGCAACGCGGATCAATCAGATATTCCTCTTCATAGGTGCCTTCGCCTATGCGTCCTATTATGTGTGGGACGGGATTATTGATCCTGAAAACCAGCATCTGGCGATCATGATCCGGATATTTTTTGTGGGGCCAATCCTGCTGGCTTGCTCAGCATCGCTCTTTTTCAAACCATTCATCCGCCGTGTTGAAGGCGTGGTTGTGACGGCTGGCATCGCGCTGTTCGTGGCGCAGAGCTGGATTTACATCATTCTTGATAACGGCTTCAATTATGCGGCAATGGGTTTCGTGCTGACCTTTCTTGCGATGGCCACTGCCTTCATCATTCGCGTCCGCTATCTTATTTTCCTCGCGCCGGTGACGATGCTAACCGCGATCAGCGGCCATATTTATGCTGACAATGCCCAACCGGGTTGGCTGATCATTAACATTTTGGGTATTTCAGCGGCGGTGATGATCGGCATGGTTTCATCAACGATCCGCGAACGCGCCGCCCGCAGACAGTTTATGAGTGAGCGCGCGCTCGCCCAATCGACCGCGCGCGCCGATGAATTGCTCCATTCAATCTTGCCGGGCGATATCGTCGAACGCATCCAGCGCGGCGAAACTGACATTTCGGATACACTGGGTGAGGTGAGCATAGTGTTCGCAGACCTTGCGGGCTTCACCTCGCTGTCACGCAGGCTCAGTCCGCCCGATTTGATCCGGTTGCTCGACGAAATTTTCTCACGCTTTGACCGCATGGCGCAGCGCCATTCGATGAGCAAGATCTACACAATCGGTGACGCTTATATGGCCGTTGGCGGGATGAATCGCGGCGAAGGTGCCAGTGATCACGCCGAAAATGCCGCACATTTTGCACTCGCTATTCAGGCCGAGATTCAGAAAATGCTCGCCGAAACTGGCTATCCGATTGCGCTGCGAGTTGGCCTTCACATCGGCCCGGTTTTCACAGGCGTCGTCGGGGTGCGGCGGCCAAGCTTTGATTGTTGGGGTGAGGCGGTTGACCTAGCGAGTGGACTTGAAGGCCGCGCGCCACCGGGCGGCATCCTGATATCGGATTCAGCCTATGACCGTCTGCGCAAACGCTTTGCGACCAGCCCCGTGCGCCATATCGAACTGAAAGGTATTACCGGGCGCAACCGGGTGCGCCTCTTGCTTGGGCCAATTGCAAACGACCATGATGTTGCGGTTGAACAGAACAGCGAAGCAAAAGTGTAATTTATCCCGCCTTGATATAACGAAAATACCAGACCTCATGCCCGTACACCGTGCGCGCTTTGCGTTCGTAGCGGGTTTCGGGCCAATCGTCGGGACGCACCAAGAAATCCTGCGGGCCGCGCGCCTGCCAGATAAGATCGTGCCGCCGGTTCATCTGCATCATCGCCCAGCGGACATAGACGGCATGATCAGTGCCGAAGCGGAATTCTCCGCCGGGTTTGAGCTTCGCCGCGATCCGGTCAATCGGGCCTGGGTTCATCATCCGCCGCTTGGCATGGCGCGCCTTAGGCCACGGGTCGGGGTGGAGGAGGTAGACACAGTCAAGCGACGCATCGGGCAGTTGCGCGAGGACATCAAGCGCGTCGCCCATATGCAGGCGCACATTGGAGAGGCTCAGCGCCTCAACATGGACGAGCGCGCCGACGATGCCGTTGAGGAACGGCTCACACCCGATAAAGCCGTAATCAGGGTGCATTGCCGCTTGCGCCGCAAGATGCTCGCCCGCGCCAAAGCCAATTTCAAGGCCAAGCGGGCGGTCGTTGCCAAATAGCAATTGCGCGCTGAGCGGCCCTTCGGGCACTGCGATTTGGGGCAAAAGCTCTTCAACCAGCGCCGCCTGCCCCTGTCGCAGCTTATGCCCAGAGCGCCGCCCGTAAAGCCGGTTGATTGTCGTTGGGTCGTTCATTACTATTAACGCACAATCGCCAGCGCCGCGCGGTCGGCGAGCCTTGCCACCGCATCACTGTGGATCGCGGGGCTGGTTGCCAGCACGCCAAACGCCTCACCCTTGGTTGAGTTGTAACGGATGGTCTGCCCGCGCGCATCGGTCACAACCGCGCCTGCTTCTTC
>JAYTMV010000099.1:0-10753 GCA_043728175.1 Sphingomonadales bacterium | reverse complement strand
ACTTCGCCAAGCGAGTCGGCAATGCCCGTCTCGCCAGACTGGATACGCTGGACAACATAGCTTGGCAGCATTGAGTGGAGCAGATCATTCACCCGCGCGCGCGCGGTGTTCAGCGCCTCTTCGGTGACAAACTGCCGCCGCGCCGCGCGTTCGCGAAGGTGGGCTGCAATGCTGCTGAAGGTGATGCTCGTCAGCATCGCCAATATATTGATGATGATCCACTGCGGCCGCGCATTATCCGCAACCAAATGTCCGATGATCGTTGTGACCAATGCAAAAGCTGAGATCAGCACGATATAGGGCGTTCGCAGCGCAAATGCCGCGTTGGCTGCCATCAGCAGGATGACAAACCCCATTGCGGCATAATCATAGCCATGCGCTATTACGCCGTACACAAGTGTGAGGCCAAGCTGGGCCAGCATATAGATCATCACGATCAGGGTTTCCTGATGGCGCTTGCCAATTTTGGTCGAGAGGAGCAGCGCCGCGAGCGCAAATACAGGTGCCACTGCAAAGCCGCGTATCATGTGCGCAATTTCGCCGCCAACCGGGTCCATAATCTTGTCGCTGATAAAAAATCCGTAATAGGAAATCGCGCCAACAAACAGAAATAGCCGCGTTACGGGAAGCGATTTGGTGATATAATGATTTACAAACCGCGCCTCAATCGCGGGGTCGTCAAACGCGAGCCCAAGCCGCGCTAGCAATCCCCGTCGCGGTTTTTTCCCCTCTGATAATTCCATTTTTTGTGCGACCCCTGTCGTGACCATAATGCACGGATACTCTCGGATCGCTATAGAAAAATTACATAGTGTGAGACGGTGCAATCCGCCCGCGCTTAATCGTTCAAGCTATGCAATTCCCGCGCGCTGACTGGATCAGTTATGTCATTGATCATGAAGCATTTTGGTAAGCTGGTTTGGGCTGCGTCACCAAGTGCGTCCGCAACTATGTCTGATATTATGATGTGACCGTTACCAGCTTTGCTCTCCAAACCACGAGCAATCCGCACATTATCGCCGTAGCAGTCAAATGTTGGTCTGCGGTCACCGACCACTCCGGCAATAATCGGGCCAATATGCACGCCCACCCGAACATTGATCGGATAATTGGTTTCAGCAATCAAAGCGATAACCTCATCACGGATAGCAAGCGCAAAACATGCGGTATTTCGCGCAAGTTCGTGCGATGTTAATGACCCATCCATACCACCTACTGCCATATACGCATCGCCAATCGTTGTGATTTTCTCCATTGCGCAACGCTGTGCTGCGGCATCAAATCGCGTAAACAGATTATCAAGCAGGTGAATAAGATCGGTTGGGCTAAGACGGCGCGAAAGTGACGTAAATCCTGCGATGTCGGCAAAAACGATGCTTACCTCTGGCAGGATGTCGATAATGTCGGTCTCTCCTGCCTGAAGACGCTGGCCAATTTTGCCGGGCAGCATTGAAGTTAACAGCGCCTCGGCACGATCATGTGATACATCAAGCGCTCGTGTAGCCATGAACTGAATACGCGCAGTGCGCTCTCTGATAACCGCTGACACTAATCCTAGCAGAATAGCGGTTGTGATGCCGATAATGTTGACAACGAGCCAGCCCGGATCAGCGTTATTGGCATAAAAATGTCCTCCAATTGAACCGACTAAATCAAAAAATGCGATGATTGCTAGAAATGTGATCCGAATTATAAATGCTATCGACAGTGCTAAAAATATAATCGCAAAACCAACCGTCGCGAAATTATAGCCGCTTTGCAACGTTGAGAAAATCCAAGCCTGCGCAGAAATTATGATAAAGCCATTGGCAACAACAATATATTCAATACGCTTTCTAAAAAAATCGATGAATATCGCAAATACGCATAAACCGATGAGCGGTGTCGAATAGTAGAATCTGATATTATTGGCGGTTTGATAATTTTCTGGATCTATTAAAACATCCTGCTCAATATATTTGAGGAATGACAGGCCACCGACCGCCAGAAAAATCTGAGTTAGACGGGCCACAGAATATACATAGCTTTCAACAAAAAGCCGCTCATCCTTTGGGTCACGGAATGCGAGGCCAACCGTGGCTAAAAAATCAGAATAGGGGGTTAGCCAGCGCCTGAGGAAAGTCGCGGTCATTAGTCCGCGCCCTGCATTGTGGGAGAATATTGGTTAAGAAACGAAATAAAGGTTTTTTCATCAAGACGCTGGCCGAGCCGATAAGCGTGCGTTTTACCAACCCCTTTCAGATCAATATCGCCGACCGAATCAATGTGAAATTTTTGTTTAAGCCGCCAATAAGTCGATTCTGATATGTATATATCCCCAACGGTTGCGCTGCTTTCAAGACGGCTGGCGATGTTAACTGAATCACCCCAACAATCAAAGCGTGGGCGCTGCAGTCCGATAACACCTGCAACGATTGAGCCGACATGTATGCCAACCCGGAATTCCACAGAGACCCCGAGATTTTGTCCCCATTTTTTCATAACGGCCTGAATCGCAAGCGCGAAATTGGCAGTATCTTCGGTATGATCGCTGGCTGTATCCTTGGCCGAAAGCCCAGCGATCGCCATATAACAACCGTCCATTGTCTTGATCTTTTCGACACCGTACCGCTCTGCCTCAATATCAAAAATTGAGAATAACTGGTTAAGGGCGCGCACCCGATCGCGCATCTTCATGGTTCTCCTCGGGTCTTGCGCTCCCGTGATATTTGCAAAGATGATTGTCACTTCACCAAGCGAATCGGCGATGCTGGTTTCGCCTGCCTGCATCCGTTGCGCTATGCGTCGCGGCAACATTGAATAGAGCAGATCATCATTGCGCTGTTGCGATTCGACAATCGCCCTATCAGTCAAAAACCGCTTGCGCGCGGCGCGTTCACGCAGATGTGCTGACACGCTGCTAAATATGATTGCAGTCAGCATATAATTTATATTGATTTTCAGCCATCCCGGCATCGCGTTATCAGCATAAATATGCGTCGCGATCATTAAAACAAATCCAAATATAGATATAAATAATGTATATTTTAATCTCACAGTAAATGTTAAATTTGTTCCCATTAACAATAAAACAAACGCAAGACATGCATATTCGAATCCCGATTTAAGGTTAGCGTATATAATACAGGATGTAGTATAAGGTATTGCAAAATATGTTATTGCAATAATCTCATAATATTTTTGCAGTTTTCTAAAAAACAGGATGACCGCACATATGAGCATAGCTGGCACAGCAATTGTGCCGCGTAAGATATGATTTTCATAGCCTGTTACTGGGTCCATGACATGATCGGATATGAATGAGATATAATAGGCGAATGCCCCGATCAGCATCAACGCTTGCGACACTCTGAGCGCGCCTTGAACATAATATTCGACAAATTCACGCTCAAGTGTCTTATCTTCAAATGACAGATTTAGCCATTTGAGAAAGCGATAGCCCGGCACTCTAGCAACCGTTGTTATCATTGTGTGCGCAACCCATTTTATTTTGAGTAGACTACACAGCTTACGAATTATCGCCAGAGAAAAAATCGCTAAATTATTGTGACTAGGCATTTTCTCCGCTTGCGCCTTTGTCCGATGACGTTGATCAGGGCGCTATGAACTTTGTGTCCCGGCCCGTGCGTTTCGTCCTTGCGACCATCATTATCGATGCCATTGGTTTTGGCATTGTCATGCCGGTTATGCCTGATTTGTTGATGGAAGTTGGCAAAATGGACATTGCCGCCGCCGCACGCTTTGGCGGGCTGCTCGCGCTGCTTTATGCGGGGTTCCAATTTCTGCTCGGGCCTGTGCTTGGCAATCTGGCGGATCGCTATGGCCGGCGGCCGATTTTGCTCGGCTCGCTTGCGGGATATTCGGTCAATTTCGCGCTGATGGCGGTTGCCCCGAATTTGGGTTGGCTGATCGCCGGACAAGCGCTTGCAGGCGTGTTTGGCGGTACTTACGGGCCAGCACAGGCAGCACTTGCCGATATCACCGCGCCCAAGGATCGTGCGCGCATTTTTGGCTATGTCGGCGCTGCGTTTGGAATTGGCTTTACCATTGGCCCCGCAATTGGCGGGCTGCTCGGCGAATTCGGCCCGCGTATGCCCTTTATTGCCGCTGCAGCACTTGCGGCTGCAAACTTCGTCTACGGGATGCTCTATTTCCCTGAAACGCTTTCAAAGGAAAACCGCCGCGCCTTTGATTGGCGGCGGGGCAATCCGTTCGGTGCGCTCAAGACGCTTGGCCGTTTGCCGGGGATCATTCCCATCGGGCTTGTGCTGCTGCTGTGGCAAATCGCGAGCCTGATTTATCCGCTGACATGGGGTTATTATCTGATCGCGGGGTTTGATGCGTCGCCGCGCATGATCGGGATTTCTCTGACGTTTGTTGGTATCACACTCGCGCTGGTGCAGTTTTTCCTGACCGGGCGGATCGTTGCGCGCGTGGGTGAGCGGCGCGCTGCGATCATCGGCCTATGTGCAGCGTCCACTGCGTTCACTGGATTTGCGATAGCGCCCCATTTTTCACTGACGATGCTCGCGCTACTTATCATGCCGTTTGGATCAATCATCCAACCCAGTCTTGCGGCGATGGTCTCACAGCGCGGGCAAGCGAATAACCAAGGCGAGATTCAGGGCTTCACCGCCTCGATCATGTCGCTCGGTGCGATGATTGCGCCGGTCACGCTTAATCCGACTATTGCTTACTTCACCGCCGCGAATGCGCCGCAGCGGTTGCCGGGGGCTGCGTTTATTTTGGCCGCACTGATCGCGCTGATCGCACTTATAATCATGGTGCGGATGCGCAGCGCGGCGTCAACTGATCAGACGCGTGATGCAGGCGATCACCTCATCAGCCATTGAGACCGTCATTCGGCTTTTGAATTCTGGGGCCTGCGCGCGCAGCTTGGCTGCCAGCACCGTATCACTTGCAAGGGCATTGACCGCCTCGGTCACCTGATCAGCTGTAACACCATTGAAACCGAGCATTTTACCAAGCCCAAGCGCGTCCACTGCGCGCGCGGTCAAAAGCTTTTCAAGGTCAAACGGCATCATCAGTTGCGGAAGTGCGGCAACGAGGCACGCGCTGGTAAACCCGTTGCCGCCGTAAGACATGGCAACGCAAGACCGGCGTGCGATGATTGGAAATGACAGCGGCTTTGGCTCAAAAATACAACCGAGCCTTTTGAAGCAAGCAAGATGTTCGCGCGAGGGATCACGCATATGAACGCGCACCGTCCGCTTTGTCGCGGCAAGGCCAGCCCAAATCGGGTTGTCGGCGCCAATCCGGTTATAGGCATAAACAAAAACCTCATCGCCGCCGCCGCCATTCCCGTCAGCAAGTGGCAATTTGATTGATGGCGGGCAGTAATTGCCAATCCTGAGCGGACGATAAGGATCAAGTTCGGCAAAATTGCCAACCATCACATGATCAGCAGTAAACAGCGCGGGCAGCCCAGCAAGCGGCGCGCGACCAACACTCACCAGATCAGCATCAACCGTGTCAAGCACAACGTCTTCGTCATACGCATTGGGCGTACCAGTGAGATTAGGGAAGCGGTCAAGCTGATACGGCGGGCATGAGAAATAATCGCCGACACTGATCGTCGGCACCCTCTCGCGTGCCGCCGCCAGCAGCGCAGGCGCATAATCGGCAACAATTACATCGGGACGAAACGCGGAAAAAATAGTGTCCCACCCGCTTATCATCGCGGCGAGGCAGCCGGGGCGATCAAGCCCAAGCTGGGCAAGGATATCGCCCATCGTCGCCACGCGGCGGCTGCCGTCTTGAAGATTGTTGATCAGCAGGCGTGGCCAGATGGGCGCTTGCCACAATGTGATGCGCGGATCGCGGTCTAGCCCGGCGCAGTCAATCTGCTGCAATGCAAGTGCAACCTTATGGCCGGAATCAAGCAGGCGACGCGCCATCGGCAACAAGCGCTCAATATGCCCGCGATTGGCGCCAAGCTCCCAACCAAACAGGATGCGCGCCATGCTGGCTAGATACCGCCCTCAACGGGTTCGCGTTCTACAGCGATGAGACCGGCGATCAACGCATCAGCACACGCATCAAGCCCGGATTGTTCAGTTGAGCGGACAACGAAGTTTGACCCCACCCGCCCCTCGCGAAAGAAGGGATAGCTGCCGATCTGGCACCCCTCGTGCGCTTTCTCGGTCGCGCCGAGCATCGTCGCAATCTCGCTCTCGGCGACCCAACAGCCAATGGTGCGCGAAAGCATCGGCGCACCGCCCTCAAGCGTGCCCGTCAGCGCATCAAGCATCCCGGCGGTAATATGGGGGACGCCCGCCATGATGAAGATATTGCCATGGCGAATGCCCGGTGCGCCCGACATGCGGTTGGCGATCAGTGTCGCACCGTCAGGCACCCGCGCCATCCGCAGCCGTGCCTCGGTCAACCCGCCGCGTGTTTCATAATAACCCTCAAGTACCGCGCGCGCCTGCGGATGGATGACGACCTCAACGCCCAGCGCTTTGGCAATCGCATCGACAGTGATATCATCGTGCGTCGGCCCGATCCCTCCCGTAGTGAACAGATAATCGTTGCGCGTGCGGAGCGCATTCACCGCCTCAACAATCGCATCCTCAACATCAGGCACCACGCGCACTTCGCGCAGGCGGATGCCTTGAATATTAAGCCACAACGCAATCTGCGCGATATTCTTATCCTGCGTCCGGCCAGAGAGGATTTCATCACCAATGATAGCAAGGGCAGCGGTGTAAATGCGGGTGGTCATCACAACACGTTATAGACCAACCGCATTACTGCGAAAGGGGGTAAAATCGGCAAAGCTAAAAGCAGACAAGTTTGTTGCAAATCATTCTCAATATGATAAGGAAACTGCTATCGGCTCGCATTAGCCTAAAAATATAGGGAGTGAATTGTGAAAAATGGCCTAAATCCCGCATTAGGTGCGGCGTTGTCACTACTGGTTGCAACGCCTGCACAAGCTGATGAGTCGTTGTTCGGCTACATCACTGGTGCTGACATCGTTCCCAAAGGCCAAGGCGAAGCCGTGCTTGTTCTCACACGCCGTACCGACAAGGATTTCGGGACTTATCGCGCGACCGATGCCACTGCTGAAGTCGAATACGGCATCAGCGATAAATTTTCGGCTGGATTTTTCGTTGGCGGTTTTAACCTCAAATATAAGGATGCTTTCGCACAGGAGCAGGTTGCACCCGGCGTATTTGAGGATGTTTATCCCCAGCAGTTCAGTGGCACACGCCTTTCAAAAGTGGGGGTTGCGGGCAAATATCAGTTCCTCAGCCCTTATACCGATGGCATCGGCCTTACTGTTCGTACAGAGCTCTACTACCAGTTCCGCTATGGCCGGATCGACGGCGCGAAAACCAAGCAGGTCTCGTTTGAGCCTAATATCATCCTCCAGAAAAACTTTCTTGATGATACGCTGATTACGACGGTCAATCTCAAAGCCGAATTTGAGAACCGTAAGTTTACCGATGGTGCGGCTGAAAATGAAATCAAGTTTGAGCCTGGCGCGGGCATATCATATCGCGTCGCCAAGGGGCTCTATATCGGCGGCGAAGGCTTTTATCGCGCGGACAATCTCAACGGTGAATTCAATCATGGCTCGGTCTTTCTCGGGCCAACGATCCATTACGGTGCCAAGAAATTCTATATCACCGCGACATTCCAACGTCAGGTGACTGGCACGCCGCCCTACAGTTATGATACCGCGCCTCAGTTCACGACGGCAAGCGTCAACCTTGAAGAAGAAACCCGCAATGAGTTTCGTCTGAAGTTCGGCATCAATTTCTGAAGGCTACTATGATCAATCGAAGGGCGTTTCTTGGTGTGGTTCCGGTCGGGCTTGTGGCATTGTCGCAGCCCGCGCGGGCGACAACCTATTTCACGGGCGCAACAGTGCGACAGGCTTTGTTTCCCTCGGCGACGCAGTTTATTGATCGCTCAGTGACGCTGACGTCTGCGCAGGCCAAGGCAATCTCAAAGGCATCCTCGGCGCGTGTTTCCAAATCGAAAGTTGCGGCGTGGGAAGTGCGTGGGACAGGCGGCAGATTGGGCACGATGTTCATTGACCAGGTGTACGGCAAGCATGAATTCATCACTTATGCTGTTGCGCTTGGCCCAGAAGGTGATGTCCGGCAGATTGAAATTATGGATTACCGCGAAACCTATGGTGATCAAATCCGCATCCCGAAATGGCGGGCGCAATTTACTGGCAAGCGCCACGGTCAGCCGCTCAAGTTCACTAAGGATGTCAAGAATATCTCGGGTGCAACGCTGAGCTGTCTGCACATCACTGACGGCATACGCCGGTTGCTAGCGACATATGCGCTGGTGATCGCGCAAGGTTGATTGTGGCCGAGGCTGAGGATCTTATCCGTCGGGCGCAGCCGTGGTTTGGCACGATTGTAGAGATTGCGGTGCCCAAAGGATGCGAAGGCATGATTGAAGCTGGCTTTGCCGCGATCCGCCATGTCCACGCGCGAATGTCTTATCATGAGGCGGGCAGCGATCTTGAGAAACTGCGCTCGTCTCCAATCGGTTCAGGCGTAACTATTGATCCTGAAACGGTACGCGTCCTGCGCTTTGCAGCAAAGTTGCTCGATGAAACCAGCGGGCTATTTGATGTGACAGTCGCTCGTCATCTTGTTGCAGCAGGATTTTTGCCAGCGCGCGGCGCGCATAAACCTAACGCGCTAACGGGCACCGCGCATGATATCGAAATCATCGATGACACCCATGTTCGCTGTCACGCGCCACTGCTGATTGATCTCGGTGGGATTGCCAAGGGGCACGGCGTTGATTTGGCGGTCACTGCGCTAGTAAAGGCCGGGTGCAGCCACGGTATCGTCAATGCCGGTGGTGACCTTCGCGCTTTTGGATGTGAGCCACAAATAATCTGGCTTAATCGCGCCGATGGCCGCCTTGCCGAACCGATCAGCGTCACCAATTTGGCGGTCGCAACTTCATCAAACTGCCATACCCGTACTCGCATCAAGGGCAGAATAATGACGCCGCATATCGGCCATGAGCAGAGACCCGTGATTGTCGATCATGCCGTGACCATCACTGCACCGACCTGTATTATCGCAGACGCGCTGACCAAGGTTGCACTTGCTGACCCCGAACTCGCAAACTCCCTTTTTGCACGTTACGGCGCGCAGATGATCATCCCGGAATCACTTAAGGCTGCCGCCTGATGCCAAACACGCGCTCGGCAAGGCTCTCGCGCTGGCAGATCATGCTACTCACAATCAGCGGCGCGTTGCTCTGGCTTAGTGGAGCGGCATGGCTGCTGCTCCACTATTATGGGCAGGTGGAAGGTGAGTTTGGGCCAGAGACCAACCCGCTTGAGCCATGGTTTCTGCGCATCCACGGGCTTGTCCTCATCCCCGCACTCCTCGGCTTTGGCGGGCTGTTTGTGGCACACATGCCAAAGGGATGGAAAAACCGCTATCAGCGTTACATCGGCATTGCGCTGACGACAGCCTTCGCGATTCTGATCATATCAGGCTATTTGCTCTATTACGTAGGCGACGAAGCTTTGCGTGATTGGACGAGCATCATCCACTGGGTACTGGGCTTGGGTGTGCCAGCACTCTTCATCTGGCACTATCTCCACGGCGTCACCAAGCGCCGCGCGGTACAGCGCAAAAGCTGATTTGCTGCGGGTGCGATAAGCGCATATATGAGCGGGATGACTCACTATCAAACCGTTACCGCCGATACGCTCCATGCGCGTTCTGATGTTATTAAGCTCCACGGGCCTGAAGGCTTCGCGGGGATGCGCAAGGCGGGGCTGCTTTCGGCGCAAATCCTTGACGCGCTAGGCGCGCATATCGTTCCCAGCGTTACGACTGAGGCGATTGATGATATCGTCCGCGAAATGACGCTTGCGGCAGGGGCAATCCCGGCGACGCTCAACTACCGGGGATATACACATAGCTGCTGCATCTCAGTCAATCATGTCGTTTGCCACGGTATCCCGGCGGAGAAAGCGCTGCGTGAGGGGGATATCGTCAACGTTGATGTCACCTCAATTGTTGATGGCTGGCACGGCGATACCAACCGCACTTATCTCGTCGGTGAAGTACCGATCAAGGCAAAGCGGCTGGTTGAGGTGACTTATGAAGCGATGATGCGCGGGATTGATGCCGCGCGCGCGGGCAACCGGCTAGGCGATGTGGCGCACGCGATTCAGAGCTTTGCTGAGAAGCACCGCTACGGTGTCGTCCGTGATTTTTGCGGTCACGGCATCGGCCGCCTGTTCCATGATGCGCCCGAAGTGATCCATGCCGGACGCCCCGGCACCGGGCCAGAACTGAAGCCAGGCATGTTCTTCACTATCGAGCCGATGATCAACATTGGTCGCCCCGATGTCAAAGTCCTTGATGACGGCTGGACGGCGGTAACGCGTGATCGCTCGCTCTCGGCTCAGTTTGAACATACCATCGGGATCACTGAAAACGGCGCAGCGGAGATTTTCACCAAGAGTCCGGCAGGGCTTGATTGTCCGCGTTAATTCGCAAAGCGCGAATCGCACACCATGTTCGCCCATCAGTGAGTGCCCAAAATTTAGGCAGCATAAAGCCAATTGCCACTCAAATGAGCAGTCTTTCGCCTGCCCGTCGCTCTAAATCTATCTATGCTTGCGATTTGCGAACTGGCACGTTTATTGAAGACACTTCAGGCCAAAGGGGCTCAGGCAGATTATGAAAAAAATTGAAGCGATCATCAAACCGTTCAAGCTTGATGA
>JAYTMV010000098.1:0-4796 GCA_043728175.1 Sphingomonadales bacterium | reverse complement strand
CCGGTGGGTGATTTTGGCTGGCTGTACATCATCTTTGCGGCAACCGTGGTCGTGGCATTTGGCAATGCGGTGAACCTGACTGACGGGCTTGACGGGCTTGCAACGATGCCAGTGATTATTGCCTGCCTTGCATTCATGCTGATCGCGTATCTGGTCGGCAATGTGAAATATGCGGGCTACCTCGGCATTCCATATGTGGCGGGTGCGGGCGATTTGACGATCCTGTGCGGTGCGATTGTTGGCGCGGGCCTCGCGTTCCTGTGGTTTAATGCGCCGCCTGCGGCTGTGTTCATGGGTGATACGGGCAGCCTCGCGCTTGGCGGAGTCCTTGGCACGATGGCGGTTACGGCCAAGCATGAATTTGTCCTTGCGATCATCGGTGGGCTGTTCGTGGTTGAGGCGCTGTCGGTGATCATTCAGGTGTTTTGGTTCAAACGCACGGGGCGGCGCGTATTCCGCATGGCACCGATCCACCATCATTTCGAACAGCTTGGCTGGGCTGAATCGACCGTGGTGATCCGTTTCTGGATCGTGGCGTTCGTTCTGGCACTTGCGGGCCTTTCGACGTTGAAGCTGCGGTGATTACCAGCCCCGCCTTTCGCGGCAAACGCTACGCCGTGCTTGGGCTGGCGCGTTCTGGGCTGGCGACGGTCGAGGCGCTGGTGGCAAGCGGGGCTGAGGTCGTTGCGTGGGACAGCAATGCGGATGCGCGGGCGAAAGTCGGGGAGGGGGTATCTCTAGCCGACCCTCTTACCATAAATCTCACTGGATTTGACGGTGTTGTCGTGTCACCCGGCGTGCCCATCAACCGCCATCCGATTGCCGAACATGCACGCGCGGCGAATGTGCCGCTGATCGGTGATATTGAGATCTTCGCACAAGCGCGGGCCAGCCTGCCGCCGCACAAAGTTATCGGGATTACGGGCACAAACGGCAAATCGACGACGACTGCGCTGATCCACCACATTCTCCAGACGGCGGGCATCCCGAGCCTGATGGGCGGCAATATCGGCCTGCCAATCTTGGGGCGTGATCCGCTTCCCGAAGGCGGCGTCTATGTGCTTGAATTGTCGAGTTACCAGATTGACCTGACCTTCACACTCGATTGCGAAGTGGTGGCATTGACAAACATCACGCCCGATCACCTCGATCGGTATGAAAATATGGCGGCATATGAAATGGCCAAAGCACGCCTTTTCTTCATGCAATCAGAAAGCCATTGGCATGTGTATGATACTGATGAGCCAGGCGTCTGCAGTTTGGATGACCTCATAGATACCGAACATTTGCGTTCCGAAGAATGGGGGGTTGGAGTCGACAAAGACGCACTGAGAGCATTTCTGCCCGAATCACTTGCTGGCCCGCACAACCTTAACAACGCGTCGCTTGCACTTAATTCGGTAACTGCGGCATTGGCTTATGGTTATGATCTCAACGCAGCTTTTGAAATTTTTGATAGGCTTGCTTCATCGTTGAAGTCCTACTCTGGCCTGCCACATCGTATGGAGCCAGTGGGCGAACGAAACGGTGTCCGTTTTGTAAATGACAGCAAGGCAACCAATCCTGACAGCGCGGCACCTGCGCTTGCGGCGTATCCGGCGATCCATTGGATACTCGGTGGACAGGCCAAGACAGATGAACTTGACGCCTGCGCGCCCCATTATAGCCATGTCCGCGCGGCCTATACGATTGGTGAGGCTGGGCCGATGTTTGCGAAGCTGCTCACCGCCCACATGCCTGTTTCGGAATGTGGGACGCTTGATATCGCGGTGCAAAAGGCTGCCACTGCCGCTCAACCCGGCGAGACAGTTCTGCTCTCACCTGCCTGTGCGTCATTCGATCAATTCACAGATTATGAAGCGCGCGGGGCCGCGTTCCGTGCTGCTGTGGAGGCTTTGTCATGACAACCACCGCCACTGTTCCCCGCGCGAAAGGCCGCTCCGTCACTCGGCTTGGCCGTGCAGACCGTTCAGCGCTTGGGCTCTGGTTTTGGGAGATTGACCGGGTACTGCTGTTGCTCGTCACGATCCTCATTTCAATCGGCCTCATCGCGGTGGCCGCCGCCGCGCCTGCTGCGGCACAGCGCTACTCAGGCGGTGATGTTATCGTGTCGCCGCTCGCTTATTTCTGGAAGCAGCTCTTTTGGGTCGCGCTTGGTCTGCCCGTGATGGTCGGTGTTTCGATGCTGCCAACGCAGGTCGCGCGTCGTTTGGCGCTTGCTGGGGCGGCATTTTTCAGTGTGATGCTCGCGCTGGTTCCGCTGATTGGGTTTGAGAAAAACGGTGCTATGCGCTGGATCAGCGTTGGCATTGGCCAGTTTCAGCCGTCCGAATTTCTGAAGCCTCTGTTTGTGGTCGCGGTCGCGTGGATACTCTCGTTGAAGGCGCAGGATCGCGCACTGCCCGTCATGTCGATTACTGGCGGGCTAACGGCGGTGATTGCGGTGCTGCTGATGATGCAGCCCGATTTTGGCCAGACGATCATTTACGGCACGGTATGGATGGCGATGCTGATGATCGCTGGAATGCCGATGCGCGTCATCGGGTTCCTTGCGGGCGGCGGTTCGGTCGGCATTGTTGCCGCCTATTTCCTTTATCCAGTCGCGACGACACGGATCAACAATTTCCTGTTCTCAAGCGGTGATACCTATCAGGTGGATCAGGCACATGCGACGATTACGGCGGGCGGGCTGTTCGGCACAGGCCCCGGCGGCGGCGAGCGCAAATTCCACCTGCCCGAGGCGCATACTGATTATATTTTCTCAGTAATTGGTGAGGAGTTTGGGCTGATTGCCTGCATCCTAGTTGCGGCCATATTCGTTGCGATTACCGTGCGGGTGTTTGTCAAACTACTTGATGAGGAAGACCCCTTCCTCGTGCTTGCCTCGGCAGGGCTGGTCAGCCAATTCACCGTGCAGGCATTCATCAACATCGCGGTTAACATCGGCATCGCGCCGTCAAAGGGAATGACGCTGCCGTTCATCAGCTACGGCGGGTCATCAATGATTGCGCTGTCGATTGGCTTTGGCTTGCTGCTCGCCTTCACGCGGCGTAATCCCTATCTCACAAGATCACCCTATGTTGTAAAGTGGAGCGGGCGATGAGCATTACGCGTCATTTCGTTCTTGCCGCTGGCGGAACCGGTGGACATATGATGCCAGCACACGCGCTTGCGGCTGAACTGATCGCGCGCGGGCATCAAGTGGCGCTGATCACTGATGAGCGCGGCGCGAAAATTCCGGGGCTGTTTGATGGCGTTCAAACGCATGTTCTGCCCGCTGGCCGGATCACCAAAAACCCGATGAGTTGGCCCGGCGGTGCGCGCGCAATCCTTAAAGGGCGGCGAATGGCTCTGCGGCTGTTTGATACGTTTCAGCCATCGGCAGTGATTGGATTTGGCGGATATCCGGCTTATCCAGCGCTCATCGCGGCGCGCGCGGCAAAAATTCCAACCGCCGTGCATGAACAAAATGCCGTGCTTGGCCGCGTCAACCGGATGGTGGCCAACTGGGTGACAGCGATTGCAACATCCTATCCCGATGTTGCGCGGATTGCGGAGAAAAACCTCAAGAAGGTGACGCTTGTCGGTAATCCGGTGCGTGATGAAATCCTCGAACTGCGCGATCAGCCTTACCCGGCGATTGACGGTGAGGCGGTGTTCAGCATTCTTGTCGTTGGTGGCAGTCAGGGTGCGACGGTGCTGTCCGATATTGTGCCCGACGGTCTTGCGATGTTGCCGCCCGCGCTCACCCGGCGGTTGCAAGTGACGCAGCAATGCCGGATTGAGGATATCGACGCCGTGCGCGCGCGCTATGCGGGCCTTGGTATTCCTGCTGACTTGGCAACTTATATGACCGATATGCCCGAAAAGATTGCGTGGGCGCATCTGGTAATTGCGCGCGCGGGTGCCTCGACAATAGCTGAATTGACCGCCGCAGGTCGTCCGGCGATTCTCGTGCCGCTGCCATCGGCGACCGATGACCATCAAAGTGCCAATGTTCGCGAAATGGTGGCGGCAGGCGGCGCGCGCGCGATCCCGCAAAGCCGGTTCACCCCCGTTGAGCTCGCCAAGCAAATGCAAAAGCTTGGGCTTGAACCTGTCGGGCTGACCAACGCGGCCAAGGCGGCGCGTGGCTGTGGTCGCCCGCACGCAACGCGCGATTTGGCGAATTTGCTTGAAAGCCTTGGGCGTCCGCCTGTGGTTGATGGTTTGAAGGCCGACAATTGGGGCGGTGGCGCGCTTGCGGGGGCTGGCGCGTGAAGGGCGTCGCGACTGATATTGGCACGATCCACTTCATCGGCATCGGCGGCATTGGCATGTCGGGCATTGCCGAAGTAATGCACAATCTCGGCTACAAAGTTCAGGGCTCCGACATGGCCGAGAGCTATGTGATCGAGGGACTGCGCAAGCGCGGGATCGACGTGATGATCGGCCACGACGCTGCTAACTTACGCGATGCGGTTGTCGTTGTTACCTCCACCGCTGTCAGCCGGAAGACTAATCCTGAAGTTGAGGCTGCTTACGAACGGCGCATTCCTGTCGTTCGCCGGGCTGAAATGCTGGCCGAGCTAATGCGGCTCAAATCGACCGTTGCGGTTGCGGGTACGCACGGCAAGACGACCACCACATCGCTGGTTGCCGCGATGCTTGATGCGGGCGGGATTGACGCGACGGTGATTAACGGCGGGATCATCAACAGTTACGGATCAAACGCGCGGCTTGGCACCTCCGAATGGATGGTGGTTGAGGCTGATGAAAGCGACGGCTCGTTTCTGCGGCTCGACGGCACCATCGCG
>JAYTMV010000097.1:0-6288 GCA_043728175.1 Sphingomonadales bacterium | reverse complement strand
AGGTATGCGCCGCCGTGGTATCGCCGTCTGACGTGCCCGAGACATAATCAATGTTGCTCATCATCCAGCGCCGCATCGCGGTGATCTTCGCGCCGCCCTGAACCCGGCCAAATTCGCGGTTTACGAACGCCTCAAACAGGTTGCTCTCGCAGTAGCGGCTCGGCATCAGATAGGGGATGACGAGCGCGGGTAGATAACGCGGCGCGTCTGACCTGAATTGCGAGAAATCAGGCATTGGCCGATCAATCGCGACGACGGCATCATATTCAACGTTGAACGTGCCTTGGCCCAACGCCCATGTCCGCTGGCCGATTGATTCCTCACCCTCGACCGCAACGAGAGCCTCAGGCGAACCCACGATCAGGTTGCTGCTCACCAGCCGCTGATCGGCCATTGCTGCAGCTTCTATCTGGAGCAGCACATCGCACGGCTCGGCAATGAAATATTCAAGCCGCACGCGAATTTCGACGATCATGATGATATTGCCTGACTGGAGAATATGATCGGTGCTAATCCATCACGGCTTAAACACCAACTCCCAAGTTTCGCCGAGTTCGGCCTTGCCAAATTCATCGTGCATTTCGGTGGCGATGATTTGGAAGCCCGTTGCGGCGTAAATCCGCCGCGCGCTGAGCAATACAGCGTGAGTCCACAGCCAAATGCGCGCGTAGCCTGCCTCCCGCGCAAATTCCACGCATGTTCGCACCAGTGCTTCGCCGATGCCAAGCCCGCGCGCCTCTGGCTCGACATGGAGCAGGCGGAGTTGCGCCGCTCCGTCGCCACTATCAACGCAGAAGATCGCACCGATCATCCGCCCGCCGCGCTCGGCAACCCAGCATTGCTCCCGCCCCGGCTTAAAATCACGGAGGAAATTGGCGGTAATCTCGCCCTCAAGCGCTTCTAGCCGCGTGCCCCAGCCCCAATGTTCATGATAGAGGATTGATTGGCGCGCGGCGATCATCCCCATATCACCGGGCTTGAATGTACGCAGATGCCACGGCAGCGTCCGTCCTTCACCAAGCAGCGCCGAGACTGTTTCAAGCGCGCCGACGAGGGCCATGCGGTCATTTTCGGTAAGATGCGCGATGCTCGCCTCAATATGTGCGCGCGTCACATCGTCGAGCGCATCAAATGCGGCCTGACCTTCGGGAGCGAGTGCAATCGGTCGCTGCCGCGCATCGCTCCCACGCCCCCGCGCGATCCATCCGCGCGCCTCAAGTCCTTTGAGCAATCGGCTGGCATAGCCCGCATCAAGCCCAAGCGCACCGCCAAGCTCAGCCGCGAGCGGGCCGTCACGATTGACAATCTCATAAAGCAGCCGCGCCTCAACCAGCGACATCGCGCTCCCCATATACCCAGCATCAAGCGCCCCAACAAAGCGGGTGTGAAAACGGTTGAAGGCGCGCAGCGTGATGACGGTATCGGACATGGTGTCCGTGGTAACGAAATAGTTGACTGAGTCAACTTATTGGGATGGTCACAATCTATTCATCATCATCGTTGAGATCAGCCATCAAAGCCTCAACACTATCAAAGCGCTTGACTTTGCCCGCTTGAATATCGCGCATCGCTGCCTGCGTTTCCGCGTTAGGAATGCGCACATCAAAGGGCAGCGCCTTATCCGACACCACGCGCACAAGCATAAGCCGGATCGCGTCGGAAACAGACAAGCCCATTTCCGACAGCACAGCCGTCGCCTCCTTCTTCAATCGCGTATCAATCCTGGCACGGACTACATCTATAGCGGGCATGAGGGCATCTTTCATATCTGAGCTACGACGTAGCTACGCACAATTAATGAAGATTTTTGATGACATCGTCAAGACATCAGAGCTTTACATGTTAGTAAATTTAGTATATCTAGTAAATTGAAAGGATAAATGCCATGCCGCAAATTAAAGACTTCCCTGATAATATCGCTCACACACCTGTGTACGTTGTACCCTATTTTGCGCATGACCCAGGCAAGGAAAATGACACAAATGCCCAGTTTATAACTGTCGGCTGGTCGCAATGGGATGATGATGAGCCTTCGGCCAAAGTGGTGCGGCATTCGGGTCAGCGTTGGTCGCGGCAATCCGAAGAGTTGCCTCTTGCAAGATTAGTCGATTTAACGATTTTAACAGCCTTAGCCTTTGGTTCAAGTAGTAGTTTTACTACTATTGATAAAGGCGTCTTTGAGTCGCAGAGCTTGCCAATAGATGTCGCGTATGGGTCAAAACGAGATCGCAAGGCATTAACAGAGGAACTTAAATCTAATACGGTTTTGCAGCGCCGATTTAAGGAACTATTTCGCGTTCTGAAGGACATTGACTCAATTGGCGGCTTGGGCTGATGCGCAAAATCGATCTCCAATCTAGATTCAAGCGCGATTACAAGCGAGAGAAGAAGGCCAACGCATCACTTGATGCGATCCTCACTCCTGTGCTCGACATGCTGGCGATGGACGCGATTTTGCCTGAACGGCTCTCAGATCACGCTCTGCGCGGCGAATGGAAGGGCTTTCGTGATTGCCATGTCAAACCCGATCTTGTGCTGATTTATGCAAAGTCGGAGGGCGTGTTGTCGCTTGCGCGGCTGGGATCGCATAGCGAAGTGTTTGGGTAACAAGCGGAGACTTGGATTATAATGGCATCAACAGTTACCGATCAAACGCATTAATAACAGCCCACCACAAAAAAGGAGCCCCCACCTTCCAGCGGAGACTCCTTCATGCCTTGGGAGGCAAACTGGGTACGCGTTATTTTTCGCCGTTATCTTTCACGCCAATCGTTGGCACATCAATCGTGGTCGTTTTGGTTTCAACCGTTGGCACTTCAACCTCGGTCTTGGTGGTGCCGACGACGACTTCCTTTGAGTCGAGATCAACATTGGGGAGCGCGCCGCCCTTGATCGAGACTTCTGGCAAAGCGCCTGATTTGGTTACGTCTGCACTCCAGAAACCACTTGCAAAGAGCAAGCCGACGATGACGACTGCGGCAAGGACGACCAGTCCGATTGTCATTCCGCCTTTGCCGCTCTTGGTTTGGCTCGGATCGGTATCGTCGCGCTTAAAATCTGCCATAATGTTCACTCCTCTGTTATTCAGAGTCGACAACGCAGAGTCTGAACAAAGGTTCCCAGTATAAGCGGGGTTAAACTGTGCCTAAAAATAGCGTTGCATCAACGCCGTCACTTCAACCCGCGCCTTGAGTTTACTTGCCAGCAAATACATCCCACCGAATTTGCGTTGGAGGAAAAGCGTTTCAATCGGCGGGATGTGCCAGAAATCGCGTGCTTTGGCGATTGCCATGCCTTGATCACGCAACTCCACCATCACGCTGTTATCGCCGAAATCAAAGGCACCACCCGCGCGTAATGGAGCCATTGCCATTTCAAACATCGTCATCACCGCGTCTTGGTGCTTTGGCTGAGTCTGTTCGTCAAAGAAACCAATGGCGATTATCGTTTCGCGCGCTGCGGTATGATCACCAGCAAGTCCAGCCTGCATGAGCCGCCGATAACGTGCCGAGGCATCAGGGGGAATGTCCCGCGTCGCCCCGAAATCAAGCAGAACAAGCTGTTTCGTCTCGGCGTTGTAGCGGTAATTGGCAAAATTGGGGTCAGTCTGCATCAAGCCGTAATCGAACAGTTCACGCAGCAGCAGATCAATCAGCAAAGTGACCACCCGGTCTCGCTCAGCCTGTGGTGCGGTGGCCAATGTCTCAATCGCGACGCTCTCGATGTATGACATCGCAAGTACGCTTTCTGTCGTTAGATCAGCATGAAGCACGGGCACATCAAACTCTGCTACGCCCACCAACAATGTGCCAAAGCGCGCCAGATACTGCGCCTCCTGCGCATAATCAGCCTCTTGATGCAATTGCCGCTTGGCCTCGGCCAGCATCGGCGCGATATCAATCGTGTCGGGTACTAAGCCTGACAGCTTCATGAGTGACGCGACATTATTCACATCGCTATCAATGCTCTGGCGGACGCCGGGATATTGCACCTTAATCGCGAGATCGCGGCCATCCTTGGTAATCGCACGGTGAACTTGGCCGATTGAGGCCGCTGCGATTGGCGCAAAACCGAAACTTTCAAAGCGGTCTTCCCAGCCCTTCCCCCAATTGCGGTTCAGCACCGCCTGCAATTGCCCGCGCGGCATATGCTGCGCCTCGGCGCGCAATTACCCAAGTATGTCGGAAAGTTCGGGCGGGAGCAGCTCACCCGCATCCATTGACATGAGCTGGCCAATTTTCATCGCCGCGCCGCGCAATTGCGAAAGTTGATGCGTGACTTTGATCGCATTGGCAGGCGTCAGGAGGAGTTCGCTGACTGAGGGGCGCTTCCCTTGTGCAATTTGACGCGCACCATTCAGGAGCATCCCGCCTGCTACTCCCGTCGCAAGACCACCGAAACGGGCAAAGCGCGACAGGCGACCGCTCGGCACTGCGGCACCTTTGCCAAGAAATTTCTGATCGGGCACGGGTGTAAACTCGCGTTTAGGAGTAATTGCTTACCCTTGACGCGATGGCAGCAACAGGCTCGCGTCGCCATAGGAATAAAACCTGTAGCCACCCGCAATCGCATGAGCATAAGCAGCCTGCATTTCCTCGCGCCCCATCAGCGCACTCACCAGCATGAACAGCGTTGATTTGGGGAGGTGAAAATTGGTCATCAGGCCGTCGATGCCTTTGAAAGCGTAACCCGGCGTGATGAAGATCGCGGTATCGCCTTCAAATGGATGGATCACGCCGTCTGCGCTCGCCGCGCTTTCGATCAGGCGGAGTGAGGTTGTGCCCACCGCGATCAGCCGACCGCCTGCCGCGCGCACCGCATTCATCCGCGCGGCGGTGTCAGCGTCGATCCGGCCCCACTCGGCGTGCATTTTGTGATCGTCGGTATCGTCAGCCTTGACCGGCAGAAACGTGCCAGCCCCGACATGGAGCGTGAGCGTTTCATACGCGATACCCGCCGCGCCGAGTGCGGCCATCAGTTCAGGCGTAAAGTGGAGCGCCGCTGTCGGGGCGGCAACCGCGCCGGGCTTATTTGCAAACATCGTCTGATAATCATATGCATCGCGTGCATCGGTTGGGCGTTTGCCAGCGATATAGGGCGGCAGCGGCATGGTGCCCGCGCGTTCGAGCAACAGCTCAACGGGTTCGTCTCCGGCGAAGCTCAAGCACCAACTGCCATCATCACCCCGTGCCGAGGCGGCGGCGGTTACGTCGCTGCCGAAATCGATATTGTCGCCTTCGCGCAGCCGCTTGCCATTGCGAATGAAGGCGCGCCAATCGCGCGGGCCTTCGCGTTTGTGGAGCGTTGCGCCGATCCGCGCCGCGCCGCGCACGCCCTCAAGCTGAGCGGGGATCACGCGGGTATTGTTGAAGATCAGACAATCACCAGCACGCAGCAACGAGGGCAAATCGCGCACGATATGATCAGTGCGCGTACCGCCGCTCAATACCAGCATCCGCGCCGCATCACGCGGGGCGGCTGGCCTTAACGCAATTGCTTCATTTGGCAGATCAAAGTCAAACAGATCAACACGCATTAGCCTTTGGACTTTTTCTTGTCCTTTTTGGCTTTCTTGCCTTTTTTGGGTTCTGCCACGGCTTCGACGACCGGCGCAGGTGTTGGAGCGGCAACGGGCGCTGCGGCAACCTCTGGCGGCGGCACGACAAGCGTCACCCGCTGGGCATTCTTGCCGTCACTTGCAAGCCAAGCCTTGACGACTTTTGAAGGCGCTGCGGGCGGCTCACCGCGTTCAATCGCATCGACATATTGCATTCCAGAGAGAACACGGCCGAACACGGTATATTTTCCGTCAAGCCGCAACGTTGGCTGAAACACAATGAAAAACTGGCTATTCGCGCTGTTGGGATCATCGGTGCGGGCCATCGATACCGCGCCGCGAAAATGCGGCATATCGTTAAATTCGGCCTTCAAATTTGCCAGCGGTGAATCACCCGATCCCGTTCCGGTGGGATCGCCCGTCTGCGCCATGAAGCCTTCGATCACGCGGTGGAACAGCAGACCATCGTAAAATCCTGCGCGCGTCAACGTCTTGATCCGCGTGATATGGCCCGGTGCCTTATCGGGGCGCAATTCAATCGTGACTTCACCGCCGGTTGAAAGTTGAAGATGGAGGATATTTTCAGGGCTTGGCGCTGGAGCGGCGACAGGCGGCGTTTGCGCGAGCGCTATCGAACCAAGGCTAAGGCCAAGCCAGACAAGGATAATCTTGAACAAACGCATCTCAGTTATATCTCCCACCAAGCAAGACGCGCTCTTTGCCAGATTTCA
>JAYTMV010000096.1:0-3679 GCA_043728175.1 Sphingomonadales bacterium | reverse complement strand
TTTGCCGTCGAAGGTGAAGTTGATCATGGCAAGGCCTCTGGCCCAACCGCGCGGACACCGCTGATCTCATTGGTCACCCGGTGGCGCGTCAGCACCATCCACGCGCGACAACCATAAGTGTGCCGCCAAATCTCCTCATCCACGCCGCGAGGATTGCTGCGCGTAAAGAGCGTTTCCATTGCTGCTTCGGGCGCAGCACTGAGCGGCACAACTGAGTCCACAGTGCGTTCGTAGATAAACTCAGCCTGCGCGCGTGGGCCGCAGTGAGGGCATGGTATCACCATCATTAACGGCTGTTCGGCAACGGGCCGCTCCCAGTTTCGTCGATGGTCGCGCCACGCACGAATCGATCAAGCGCAAACGGCGCGTTCAGCATGTGCGGCTTACCCGTTGCGAGCGTGTGGGCATAAGTCCAGCCAGACGCAGGCGTCGCCTTGAACCCGCCGTAGCACCAGCCGCCGTTTAGATAGAGGTTCCTAACTGGGGTTTCACCAATGATCGGGGAGCCATCAAAGCTCATATCAGTCACGCCCGACCACGTTCGCACCATGCGCAGGCGTGACAGCGCCGGAACAAGTGCGAGGCCTTGCGCAATGGCACCTTCCATGATCTTGGGATCGGCGCGCTGGGCGTAGCTTGGCCAGTTATCCGGATCACCCCCAAAGACAATGCCGCCCTTGTCTGACTGGCTGATATAGCAATGCAGCGATTGCGACATGATCACGCTGTTCAGCATTGGCTTTACGCCTTCAGTCACCATCGCTTGCAGGGTCTGCGATTCAATCGGCAGTTTGAGGCCAGCAAGCCCTGCAACATGGCCGCTGTGCCCCGCGACACAAATACCCACCCTGCCAGCGCCAATCCGTCCCCGTGTTGTTTCGACCCCGACAACGGCGTCTCCGTCACGGACAAAACCAGTCACTTCACATTTCTGAATGATATCAACGCCGCGCGAATCTGCGCCGCGCGCGTAACCCCAGGCGACAGCGTCATGCCGTGCCGTGCCCCCGCGCCGCTGGATCATGCCGCCCTCAATCGGAAAGCGCGCGGTTCGTGACATATCGAGCAAGGGCTCCAGCTTCGCGACCTGATCGCGCGACATCAATTCAGCGTCGATCCCGTCGCAACACATCGCGTCCCCGCGCTGCGCAAGCATCGTCATATCGGCATCGCTATGGCCGAGGAACATCGTACCGCGTGGGCTGAACATCACGTTATAGTTCAGCTCATCGCTCAAATGTTCCCACATCTTCAGTCCGAATTCGAAGAAATCATGCAGCGGTTTCAGGCGGTAATTGGAGCGCACAATCGTTGTATTCCGCCCGGTATTGCCGCCGCCGATCCAGCCCTTTTCCAGCACCGCGATATTGCGCAGCCCATGCACCTTGGCGAGATAGTAAGCCGTCGCAAGGCCGTGCCCGCCGCCGCCGATGACGATGATATCATAATGCGATTTCGGTTCGGGATCGCGCCATGCAGGCTGCCAATGCGTCTGCCCGGTGAGCGCGCCGCGCAATAATCCAAGCGCAGAATAGCGGTTCATGAAATCGGCATCCACCCGCGCTTTTCGCGCCAGTCTGCTTCCAACCCTTCGAAGCGCGATAGTTTCAGCATGTCGATGTCTGCAAAAGAACATTTTCCATCGATCACCAGATCGCGAATGGCATGGCCCGACGCTGGTGACAGGCCAAAGCCAACGCTTGACATTGAGGCCACCACCACATTGTCAGGGCTGGTCAGCCGATCAATGATCGGGCGACCATCAGGTGAATTTTCGATTATGCCTGCCCAGCTTCGGATCACATTAAGATGCGCGGCCTTGGGCAACAACTCGGCCAACCGCTTGGCTAGATTGCGCGCAAGCGGTGTTGACGGGTGTGCGGCGGGGCCATCAGCATCAACGTCAATCCACTCATGCGGGCCACCGCCATAGGCCAGATTACCGCGCATCGTCTGGCGACCATAAAGCTTATGCCCGTCAACCCCACCCAGCGGCATCATCGGGGCGGGTTCAGTGATGATCATCTCCGCTCGTGCCGCCGCTAGCGGCACATCCACGCCAAGCTGCGCCATCATTTGCGGAATTTGCGGCCCTGCGGCCACTACGACTGCGTCACAGCCATAAGTCGCATTGGCGGTCTTCACCGCTGTCACTTTGCCGCCTGCGGTTTCAAAGCCAGTGACTGGGCTATGCTGCATGATCGTGCCGCCCAGATCCTGCAATGCCCAGGCATAGGCCTGCACGCTGCGCTGCGGATTGGCATGGCCGCCAAATTTATAATGCACCCCGCCAAAACTACGCTCGCTCGCGAGCGGCACTGCGTCTTGCACTTGCTTGGTGTCGAGTAATTCGACCGGATGGCCCAGCCGCGTGTGGCGTTCGGCCACGAAGCGATATTGCTCCCATTGCCGCTGCGTCATCGCGATGATGATCCGCCCTTTCTGATGCTCGGTCGGATAGCCAAGCAGCTCATCCATTTGCGGCCAGAGGCGTTGTTCTTCATCGAACAGGGGACTGGCATAATGCGATGCGCCGCCGCCGTTGCGGCCCGATGCTTCCCAGCCGACGATGAATTTGTCGAGCACTGTCACCTTGACGCCCGAACGCGCCAGCCACCAACCAGCGCTCAGCCCGGTAACGCCGCCACCGATGATGACAACGTCTGAGCCGCTCATTTGTACATGCCTGTGTAGAGCATCTGGCGGTGCTCATCCTCATGGGGCGTGCCAATATCTTCCCACGGAACCCATGCTGTTGGAATGCCAAACCACACATCCCATGCCGCATCCATTTCGGCAGGCTCATCCCATTCGGCGAGGATTTTGAGTGGCAGTGGCCGAACGGGTGCGCGGTGGGTCGCGAGCGGGATCGTCCCAAAAGGCATACCCGATTCAAGCGCCAGCAGCATCGCCACCTGATCGCGGCAGCGGCGACCCTGACACACGCCCATGCCCGCACGGGTCAAGCGCTTGATCTGATCTTGATTGGCGGGGCCGTCCTTTAACAACGTCTCAAGCGATCGGGCGCACATTGGCGCAGGGCGCGGCAGATAATTGGGCGGCTGCACGCCGATCAAATCAGCGCGCGTTACCTCTTCACATTGGCAGATGATTGTGTCGTCAGTGCTAATATTGGAAAGCGCCTGCATCCACTCCATCCGGTAGGCAATGTGATCAAAGCCCGTATCGGCAAGCCCGGCACAATCCCCAACCACTGAAACATTGGCCTCCCCTGCCGGGATGTAACCGCCCTGCATCGGCTTCAACATGCGTGGCCCAGACATCGCATCGACAAGTTCGATTGACGGGACAAGGCCAATGGCGACGCAGATGGTATCGCACGAAATTTCATCGCCGTTTGAAATCGTTGCGCGCTCAACGCCGTTAATGCCGCCCTTTGCTGACGCAATATACTGACCACAGCGGATGGCGATGCCAGCGGCTTCAACCTTGGCCACCAGTTTAGCACTGCCCTGCGGCGCACCGCGTACTTCAACCAGTGCTGCAACATCAATCCCGCGTTCGTGTGCTAGCAATGCGGTTTCAAGCGCAAGATCATGCGATCCCAGCACCAACACCAGCCGCCCAGCAAAGGCATCATAGCGGGTCAGCAACATCTGCAATGCCGCAGCCCCCATCACCCCCGGCTGGTTCCAACCCGGAAAGGCCATTGCCAAAT
>JAYTMV010000095.1:0-3117 GCA_043728175.1 Sphingomonadales bacterium | reverse complement strand
TTCAATCGGCCCGCCGCCGTCCCCGACCCGTGCCTCAATCGCGGCGCGTTCGTCTGCCGTGGGTTCGGCGGCCTGCATCATCGCGTCAACAAACAGCCGTAGCCCGCTTTCGGTTGGCATCCGCCCCGCCGAGACATGCGGCGCAGCGAGCAGCCCAAGCTCCTCAAGATCCTGCATCACATTGCGGATTGAGGCGGGTGAGAGGTTCATCACCCCGCTGCGCGAAATCGTTCGTGATCCCACCGGCGCGCCCGAGCCAAGATAGCTTTCAACAACGACGCGAAACACATCGCGCGCACGGTCGGTTAGTTCATGAACAGGGGCAGGCGTAGACATGGTGGACATAATGGAGATGTAGGGCGGCGCGGGAGGCTTGACAATCGCGGGCTATCTGAGCCGCATCTTGAAGAATTCCAATATCTCATCACGCGCGGCTACGGTCGGCTGACCAGCCTCGTCAATCAGGTGGAGCGTGACCACGCTATGCGGGTTTTTCATCACCGTGTTTGGCTTGGCGGCACTATCGGGGAGGACGCGGGGCTGGAACCGATCACCAAGTGCGGCTTCATAGGCTGCAAACCGCGCGGCTTTGCAGAATTTATCGCCTTCAAAACGGTAGGCGAGGACGGTCAAGTCTTCGTCCTCCAACCTTGCTTTGACCGCCGCCAGTTCATCAGGCGCGATGTGCATTCCGGCGGGGTCGCCCAGCGGGAGCGAGGGTTGCGCAAGGACGGGCGCAAGCACGCTTTTTTCGAGCATCATTGAGAGCGCGAAATTGCCCGTCCAGCACATGCCAATCGCGCCAACGCCTTTGCCGCCCGACTCGAGGTGTGCGGTTGCGGCCAGCGCGCGAAGCCACTGCGTCACGGGGCTTGAGGCATTGGCCGAAAAGGCGCGAAATTCGCGGCTGATGCAGCCGCCAGCCATGGTGAAAATGGCACCCGGTATTTTGGGCACCGCGCCGTCCTTGCCGAAGAGGTGCGGCATATAAACTGTGAAGCCAGCATCCCGAACCCAACGGGCAAAGCGCGCGACATGCGGGCTGATCCCCGGCATTTCGGTCATCACGATCACTGCGGGGCCAGTACCAGCGACATAAACGCGCTTAGTTCTGCCAAGCAAGGTAAATGAGCGGACGGCAAAATCGTCTAAATTGTCATCTTCTTTCAGGCTGCGTTCGACCATCATTGTCCCCCATGTTGAAAAAAGCAGGCTAGCGTGCCGTCTGCTCGGTCGCTAGATGCGCGCAATCACATTAAAAGGACAAGACTTTATGCGCCCATCCGGCCGTGCCCCCGATCAAATGCGCAGCATTACGATTGAACCCCATTTCACCAAACATGCCGAAGGTTCGGTACTCGTCAGCTTCGGCGATACGCGTGTGCTTGTTACTGCGAGTGTTGAAGAGCGGGTGCCGCCGTTCATGCGCGGCAAGGGCGAAGGCTGGGTAACTGCCGAATACGGGATGCTCCCGCGCGCGACGCACACGCGCAGCAACCGTGAAGCGGCCAAGGGCAAGCAATCGGGGCGGACGCAGGAAATTCAGCGGCTGATCGGGCGATCGCTCCGCGCAGTGGTGGATATGAAGGCGCTGGGTGAGCGGCAAATTACGCTCGACTGCGACGTGATTCAGGCCGACGGCGGCACTCGCACGGCGAGCATTTCGGGCGCTTGGGTCGCAATGCGTCTCGCAGTGGACGGCTTGCTCAAGGACGGCAAGCTGACCGTTGATCCGATCAAGCAGAAGGTCGCAGCGATTTCGTGCGGTATTTACAACGGCACACCAGTGCTTGATCTTGATTATATCGAGGATAGCAACGCCGGAGCTGACGCTAATTTCGTGCTGACCAGCGACGGCAATATTGCCGAGGCGCAGGCCACGGCTGAGGGCGAGACGTATGATGAGGAAGCGCTGCTGCGGCTGCTGCGCCTCGCGCGGATTGGCTGCACCGCGATCTTCGCAGCGCAGGATCAGGCGACTGGGCGCTGATACGTGCGTAAGCTTACCCCCGGCAAACTCGTTATCGCGAGTCATAACGCGGGCAAGCTGCGCGAGATTCGTGCGCTGCTTGAGCCGTTCGGGATTGAACCAGTTTCTGCCGGAGAGCTCGGCCTGCCAGAACCTGCCGAAACCGAGGACAGCTTTGCAGGCAATGCACTGATCAAGGCGCGGGCGAGTGCGCTTGGTTCGGGCTTGCCTGCGCTTTCTGATGATAGCGGGTTGATGGTCGATGCGCTTGGCGGCGCGCCAGGGGTGTACACCGCCGATTGGGCCGAAAAACAGCCCTATGAAGGCGGGCCGGGTCGCGACTGGTACATGGCAATGGGCAAGGTTGAAGGCAAACTCGCCGAGCTTGGCGCCGAGGCCCAACGCAGCGCGCATTTCGTCTGCACGCTCGCACTTGTCTGGCCTGACGGTGAAGAAGCGGTGTTTGAGGGCCGGGTGAGTGGCACGCTGGTTTGGCCACCGCGCGGCACTCAGGGCTTTGGCTATGATCCGGTGTTCCAGCCGCTTGGCCACAGCATCACTTTTGGTGAAATGGAACCTGCCGCTAAACACGCAATGAGCCACCGCGCTGTCGCATTTGAAAAGCTGGTTGCAGCGGTCTTCTAGTCCTAATTAGGTGTCAGCGCCGCTTGGTGGGCGGGGCCTTGCTCTGCGGGTCTTGGCCAATCCAATTACCCGACGGGCTATAGCGGCAGACCAGATATTCATCGCCTTCGCTACGCGCGATTGCGCAGCCAACGCGCGTCGTATTGTGCCAGATCATTTGCGTATAATGGCCAACATCGGCCCACGCGCCGGTGGTTGACACTTTGGGAAAGCGCCCACGTCGATAATATTGCTTTTCCGCAGTCCATGCGCCGACCATATCATCGGGACTATAGGCAAATACGGTACCCATCCACAGATTTTCGCCCTGCGCGGACGGCCCCTTTGGCTGTGGTGCGTGTTCAAACTGGCCAGTTTGCGCGAGTTTTTGTGCCCATTTGCGGGCATCATTCGCGAGCGCATCACTCCAGACCAGCGGCGCCACGCCAACCGCCTTGCGCGCAACATTATGCGCCTCAAGCAGTCTAACATTCGCAGGCGGCGGTGCCGCGCTTGCAGCGGTG
>JAYTMV010000094.1:0-4546 GCA_043728175.1 Sphingomonadales bacterium | reverse complement strand
AGCGTTCGCGTAGGTCACGTCCTCGATTGTCGCGCCGAGGCGGTGCTCGTGGAATTCGTGGAGGAGCTGCGCCATCGGCGTGCCCTCCATCTCAAGCTGATAGAGCGCCTGGACAGCGGCGAGCCGCGCGGCGGAGCGGGGTTTGCTGCGGCTCATGTCAGGCGCGCTGCTACGCTGGCGGCGTGGGCGGGCAGGCCTTCGGCAGTGGCGAGCAGGGCGGCCGCGGGGCCAATCGCGGCGATGCTCTCACGAGAGCAACCAAGGAAGCTGGTGCGTTTCATAAAGTCGAGTACCGATAATCCAGAGGAAAAGCGCGCACGCCGCCCGGTGGGGAGGACGTGATTTGGCCCCGCGACATAATCGCCAACGGCTTCGGGGGTATAGCGCCCGAGGAAGATCGATCCGGCATGGCGGACAGCTTTGAACAATATTTCAGGGTCTTCAACGCACAGTTCGAGATGTTCTGGGGCAAGCTGATCAATCAATTGCGGTGTTTCAGACAGGTTTTGCACAAGGATAACCGCGCCGTTGGTGTCCCAACTCGTCCGCGCGGTCGTTTCAGTTGCAAGTTTGGCAAGTTGTGCTTCCACTGCCTCCACCACCGCGTCGGAAAAGGCCGAGTCATCGGTGAAAAGGATTGATTGGCTCGTCGGGTCATGCTCGGCCTGGCTGAGGAGGTCAGCCGCGATCCACTCCGGGTTGCTCAGCGCGTCGGCGACCACGACAATTTCGGACGGCCCCGCCACCATATCGATCCCGACCACGCCGTAAAGCTGGCGTTTCGCCTCGGCCACCCACGCATTGCCGGGGCCAGTGATGACATCGACAGGGGCGATGGTGTCAGTTCCGTAGGCAAGTGCCGCCACCGCCTGCGCGCCGCCGATCCGCCATACCTCGTCAACGCCTGCAAGCGCTGCGGCGGCGAGCACCAGCGGGTTGATCACTCCGCCCGGCGTCGGCGTCACCATCACCAGCCGCTGTACGCCAGCCACTTTGGCAGGAATCGCGTTCATCAGCACCGAGGAGGGGTAGGCCGCGCGCCCGCCGGGCACATAGATCCCTGCTGCATCAACCGCGCGCCACCGCGCGCCGAGGCGAACGCCTGCGTCATCCACGCTGTCGCTGTCGCTCGGGCGCTGTTTTTCGTGGTAAGCGCGGATGCGGGTTGCGGCCAGTTCGAGGGCGGCGCGAAGGTCAGGATCAAGCGCATCAAGTGCGTCTTGGCACTCGTCAAGGCTGATCCGCCAATCGAGGCCGTGGCCATCAAAGCGCTGGGTATAGTCAGCCACCGCTGCATCACCGCGCGCTTTTACGTCGGCAACAATCGCGGCCACATCGCGTGAAACATCGCTGTCGGCCAAACGCCGTGCATTCACCAGTGCGGCAAAGCGTTCGCCGAAATCAGCATCGCGGGTGTCGAGCCTGATCATAGCACTGCCCCCCGAAACTGATCGACGAGCGGGGGAATGTCGCTGCGTGTCTTGAACGCGGCGCGGTTGACGATTAGCCGCGCGGAAACCTGCGCAATCACCTCAACCTCAACCAAGCCGTTTTCCTTGAGCGTCTGGCCTGACGATACCAGATCAACAATCCGGCTCGAAAGCCCGAGCATCGGGGCAAGCTCCATCGCGCCGTTGAGTTTAACGCACTCGGCCTGCACGCCCCTTGCCGCAAAATATTTACTCGTCAGCCCTGGATATTTAGTCGCAACGCGGACATGACTCCACGATTGCGGATCATCGTCAGCCGCAAGCGCGGCGGGCTCAGCAAGTGAAATGCGGCAATGCCCGATATTCAAATCAACCGGGGCGTAAAGTTCCGAATAAGCAAATTCATCAATCACATCAGAGCCAACAATGCCAAGCTGCGCAGCGCCGTGGGCCACGAAGGTCGCCACATCAAACGCGCGGACGCGGATGATTTCGATACCAGCGTGGTTGGTCGCAAATTTGAGCGCGCGGCTATTCTTATCTGAAAATGCTGCTTCTGGCGTAATCCCGACGCGCGCGAGCAGCGGAATCGCCTCTTCAAGGATACGGCCCTTGGGCAGGGCAATGATAATCGGGCTAGGCATGGTGCGCACGCTTTACTTGTGCAGTGCAATAAGGGCAAGCTGGTCAAATGACTACAGTGCGCGCCGAAATCGCCGATGGCATTGCCCAGCAAGCCGAACATGCCGCGCGCAATGGCGCACCGGGAACGGGCGCTGTCTGTTACGCAATGATTGCGCTTGGGCAGGGTGAGAGTGCGTGCGGGGCGCGGATTGCGGATTGGCCGGGGAATGTGATTAAGGATGCGATGCCGCTGCGGCTGGCGGGCGGGCTGCATGATTTGTTCCGGCGCGGTGTTGAGACTGGACTGGGCGCGGTTTATCGCGGAGAGATTACTGATCAGGCGGCGATTGACGCACTGGTTGGTGAGATGGTTGCGCGCCACGACGCAGAGCTTCTGCCGTGGTTCGACGGCCCCCCGCAAACGAATGAGGCGGGGCGCTCAGCCAATTTTATCGCCGCGCTGCATTGGCTGGCAAGCCGCATCGTGCCGCAGTTTGAGATTATGGAAATCGGATCAAGCGCTGGCATGAACTTGCTGATTGATCGTTACCGCTATGATCTTGGCGGAGTTGTGAGCGGCCCAGAGGGTGCCCCCATCACAATCCAACCAGAGTGGCGCGGGCCGCCGCCGCCGGCGGGTGCGTTTACCATAACGTCGCTACGCGGGTGCGACCTGACCCCGATTGATGTGCGCAGTGACGCAGCGGCTGACCGCCTTCGCGCCTATATCTGGCCCGAAATAACCGAACGTTTCGCGCGGATGGACGCGGGGATCGCGATGATTCGCGAACGGGCGGTTGATCTGGTGCAGGGCGACGCGGCTGACTGGGTTGAAGCGCAGCTTGTGACACCGCAAGTGCCCGGAACTACACGGGTTTTGATGCACTCAATCGTCTGGCAATACCTCCCCACAGAGACACAGGCGCGGATTACCAAAGCGATGGAAACCGCCGCTGCGCTCGCCACGCTCGAACGCCCGCTGGCGTGGATCGCGCTTGAAACTAACCGTGACACGTTTCAGCACGAACTGATGGTGCGCTACTGGCCATCGGGGGGCGAAATGAAGGTGCTTGGAAGCGCGCACGCGCACGGGGCTTGGGTCGAGTGGATTGGCGCAGACTAAATCCGTACCAAACAAAATCGCTCGAAAATTAGCCATTTGTCAAAGTTTACAACCTATTCACCGTGGTTAGTAATTCGATTTCCATCCGTCGATCCGGTATTAAGGCTACAAAATGAGCGCTTTTGGCAGACGAAATGGTGCAGGCAGTACCAATGGCGGCGGCGGTCGCCCTGCCTTTGGCGTGGCGCGACCAATGCAAGGCGGCACGACGCGCGCGCCTGATGAGGCGCTGACGGGCGGCCAACAATTTCCTCCGGTCGGTGCCGTTCCCTTGCCCGGTGCTGAGGCGAATCCAGTCAAGGCACCAATGGACGCGATGGCGCGGCTTTCCGAGCGCGAAAATGCGCTTGATAACATCCAGCCTAAAGCTGAAGGCTTTGAAGCCTCAGTTCACAAGATTAAGGAGCAAGTGCTGCCGCGCTTGCTCGAACGAATCGATCCCGAGGCCGCAGCAACGCTTAACAAGGATGAACTGGCCGAAGAGTTTCGTCCGATCATCGGCGAAGTGCTGGCTGAACTCAAACTCACGCTTAACCGGCGTGAACAGTTTGCGCTCGAAAAAGTGTTGGTCGATGAGCTGTTGGGCTTGGGGCCGCTTGAGGAATTGCTCAATGATCCACTGATCACTGATATCATGGTCAATGGCCCTGATCAGACGTACATCGAAAAAAAGGGCAAGCTCACCATCGCGCCAATCCAGTTCCGCGATGAGGCGCATCTGTTTCAGATTGCGCAGCGGATTTGTAACTCGGTCGGGCGGCGTGTTGACCAAACCTCGCCACTTGCCGATGCGCGGCTTGCCGATGGTTCGCGTGTTAACGTCATCGTGCCGCCGCTTTCGCTGCGCGGTACTGCAATTTCGATTCGTAAATTCTCCGCCAAGCCAATCACGCTTGATATGATGGCCAAGGGCGGGTCAATGAGCGAGAAAATGGCGACCGCGCTCAAGATTGCGGGCGCGTGCCGATTCAATATCGTTATTTCGGGCGGCACCGGTTCGGGCAAAACGACCATGCTCAATGCACTGTCGAAAATGATCGATCCGGGCGAACGCGTGCTGACGATTGAGGATGCCGCCGAACTTCGTCTTCAGCAGCCGCACTGGCTGCCACTTGAAACGCGCCCGGCCAACCTTGAAGGCCACGGCGCGATCACGATCCGCGATCTTGTTGTCAACGCACTGCGTATGCGTCCTGACCGGATTATCTTGGGCGAAATTCGCGGTCAGGAATGTTTCGATCTGCTCGCCGCGATGAACACCGGCCATGACGGTTCAATGTGCACGCTCCACAGTAACTCTCCGCGTGAAGCGCTTGGCCGTATGGAAAATATGGTGATGATGGGCGATATCAAAATGCCCAAAGAAGCC
>JAYTMV010000093.1:0-7064 GCA_043728175.1 Sphingomonadales bacterium | reverse complement strand
TACATCGAAGAGTGGGGCATGAGCCAATATGTCCGCGATGCGCGGATCAATATGATTTATGAAGGCGCAAACGGCGTTCAGGCGCTTGATCTGGTCGGGCGCAAGCTCGCGCAAAATGGTGGACGCGGGGTGCAGGCGCTGTTCAAGATGGTGGCCGAAGAAGCGGCTGCGGCCAAGGCTGAACCAGCGCTTGCCGATTATGCCACGCGGCTCGAAAAATCGCTTGGAGATTTGCAGGCATCAACGATGTGGCTGATGCAAAACGGGCTTGCCAATCCAGACAATGCAGGGGCCGGTTCAACGGCTTATATGCACCAGATGGGGATTGTGATCCTCGGCCTGATGTGGCTGCGGATGGCGCGCGCAGCACAGGGCGCATTGACGGCAGGCACTGATGAAAAAGCGTTTATGGAGGCCAAGCTGATGACCGCGCGCTTCTTTAGTGAGCGGATTATGCCCGATACAGGTGCGCTCCGCCGTAAACTTGAAGCGGGGTCTGAAGTGATCATGGCGATGCCGGTTGAGGCGTTTTGATGCTCCGTTGGTTAGCGATTGCTGCTCTCACGCTCATTGTCGGGCTTTTTGCCTTTACAAAACTGGTCGCGCCGCCAAACCAGCTTAACATTCTTGACGCTGTCATGCTCGGCGGTAGCGGCGTTTCGCGCGTTGCCGAGGGCGTTGTATTTGATACGGCAAACGGCGTGAAGCTTGATGTTTGGGCACCAAAAGAAAAAGCCAAGGCAAAACGCCCAGTACTCGTCTTTTTCTATGGCGGCGGCTGGTATGCGGGTGAGCGTGCACATTACGGATTTGTCGGCAAAGCTTACGCCGCCAAGGGCTTTGTCGTGGTGATGGCTGATTACCGCAAGGTACCACAAGTGCGCTTCCCGACGTTCAATGAGGACGGCGCAAATGCGGTACGCTGGGTGCAGGATAATATTGAGAAATTTGGCGGAGACTCGAGGCGTGTGACGCTTTCGGGACATTCGGCGGGCGCATATATTGCAATGATGCTGACGCTTGATCAGCGTTATCTGCGTAATGCAGGCGTTACGCCGGGATTTGTGCGGGCGACGGTGGGCTTGGCTGGCGCTTATGATTTCCTGCCGTTTGACAGTGTCCGATCAATCAATGCCTTTGCGAAATGGCCAAAGCCAATTGAGACGCAGCCAATCGCATTTGCGCGCGCAGATGCGCCGCCGATTATGGTGCTGACGGGTACGCATGATGACACCGTCAAGCCGCGTCATGCGATTCTGCTAGCAAGAAAGCTACGCGAACTTGGTGCGCGGGCCGAATTCAAAGCCTATCCAGATTTGAACCATGAAGACTTGATTATGGCAATCTCAACGCCGTTTCGCGGCAAGGGAACAATCCTTGATGACAGCAGCATGTTTTTGCTCGAAAATTCACGGTTGAACTGAGCTATCAAACAACAAAAAGAAAGGCGCTCACCATCACTGGTGAACGCCTTTCCCGTATTCAACCACTAGCAAAAACTGCGATCAGCAGCATCCGCCAGCGGCACAGCATGCCAACCCGAGGGTGCAGCAGCCGTCGATCATCGCGCCAACGAAATTCGGGGCAGTCGCATGAGCGATGCTGGTTCCGAACACGGCATAGCCGATGATTGCTGTGTAGATTTTCTTCATTTTCAATCTCCGTATAAATTACATTATCACAAATTCAGAGAAGATCAAACATACGCGGAGGGGGAATGTCTGGAGCGATACGGTGAGAAGACTGCTGCGCAAGCACAGCGGCATAGAGTTGCTGAGGAAGCGGTTGCACGCTCGTTAAGGCGGGTTGATCAGCGATAACGTTGCAGCATAGGACACACCCGCCAGCAATCATGATGTCAAGACCTTGAGTGCTGTTGTCGTCAGTCGGCGCGGTATCGCCTGCCATCTGCGCGCACGCTACGCCGCTGCACTGTGCCGCGCAGGTCATTGATGCAAAGCTGAAAAATGCCAGCATGACGCAAGCAAACGGCAGCCAGAGACGCGCGCCGCGCACTGATGCTGTTCGCTTGATCGTCATCATGGTCATGAAACGGGTTTCGCTGGTGTCTGCGGTTCGGTTACAGCGACTGGGCTTGGTGCTGGTTTGGGCTTGGCTGGAAATGCCTTGGCATTGCGATCAAGCGGCTGGCGATCGTTGGCGCGCGGCGTCATGCAGTTGTTGGGGTCGGCAGAGGCATAAACCGCGCAATTCCAAAGCGCCTTGTCATAGCCTGAGCCGACGTTGCGCAAATAGCTGAATGACAGGCGGTTGAGCTGCGCATCGCTAACTGGCAGAGCGCTTGGCACCCAAGCACCCTCAACCCACATCATCACCTTGCAATATTGCTTGCCGGTGCAGGCCGACTGCGCGATCTCAAACAGGCGCTTGTGATCGGTTTTACGGTCAACGAGGAAAATCTTGAAGTCACCAGCGGCGTTTACGAAACGGGGTATCGCGGTTGATGGGACACCTGGCGCAAGTGCAGGCTGTTGCTGACCAAACTGCGGCGCTGGCAATGGCAATCCGGTTTCGCTGTCGATGGTCAGCCCATCAATCACACCGTCAGGGCCAGAATGAACAAGCGAGATATTGGAAAGTTTGCCAATCGACGCTTCATTGCCAGCATAAGCGCCCCGGAACGCGGTTGGCGTGCCCCACCACCCGGCCCAGCGGAAAAACAAATGCGTGCCCTCCGCCCTGATCTTTTCGAGGCTTGCACTCCATACGGGGACGACCCAATCGGTGTGATAGTGGGTGGCGTGGCCGACGGGCTTATAAACGCTGCCAGTGAGCGCCGAGCGCGCGAGTTGCTGGAGGCGTTTCCAGCTTTCTGCCGAAGGGATGCGCGCCATTGATCCGTCACAGGTGAAGGAGAATTGGCAGCCGGTGCGGCGTTCTTGCCCTTGATACACCACGCCGCAGACCGTTTTGGGAAAAGCGGGATGGCGGACGCGGTTGAGAACCACTTGGGCCACCGCGCGTTGACCATCGAGCGTTTCATTGCCAGCCTCATAGAAAATTGCCGAGGCAAGGCAATCAACCGCGCGCGCCATATCAGTCTCAACGCCCTCAAGCTTGAACGGTTTTGCCGCCGGATTAGGTGCCTTTGAAAAGGGCACTGCGCCGTTAATCTGTTCGGCGGTTTCGCGCGCAATCGCTTGTATTTCTAGTGGCTCAAGCTCGGGCACAGGCGTTGGCGGCGGTGCGAGTGAAACGGCAACCGCCTTTGACGTTTCAATTGGGCGCGCTTCAGGCACAGCAAAAGTATAAAGCGCGAACATCACTGCAATAGCGCCGCCTATCCACAACATGATGTGGAGCAATTTGCCCGGACGAGCTGTTGCTTCACTGGCGTCAGGCATGGCTATTCGCTCCGCTTAGGCTTCGGGGAGAAAGTCAGGGACGGACAGATACCGCTCACCTGTATCATAATTGAAGCCCAAAATCCGGCTGCCCTTTGGCAGGTCAGGCAATTTCTGCGCAATCGCGGCGAGCGTTGCACCAGATGAAATACCAACAAGCATCCCTTCCTCAGTCGCTGCGCGCTTCGCCATGACTTTGGCATCATTGGGGTCAACTTGGATGACGCCGTCAAGCAATTGGGTGTGAAGGTTTGCCGGAATGAAGCCAGCGCCAATCCCCTGAATCGCGTGCGGGCCAGGCTGGCCGCCACTTATGACCGGGGACAGCGTTGGCTCAACCGCGAATACTTTCATATTTGGCCAATGTTTCTTGAGGAATTGTGCCGCGCCTGTGATGTGGCCACCGGTGCCAACGCCGGTGATCATTGCGTCAATCGGTGTATCGGCAAAATCGGCGAGAATTTCTGGGCCGGTGGTGCGGACATGCACCTCAACATTGGCCGGATTTTCAAACTGCTGCGGCATCCACCCGCCCGGTGTCTGTTCAACCAACTCAATCGCGCGCTCAATTGCGCCTTTCATGCCCTTTTCACGCGGGGTGAGGTCAAATGTCGCACCGTATGCCAGCATCAGGCGGCGGCGCTCAATCGACATGCTTTCGGGCATGACGAGAACGAGTTTATACCCCTTTACCGCCGCGACCATCGCAAGGCCAATACCAGTGTTCCCTGAAGTCGGTTCAACAATTGTGCCGCCGGGTTTAAGTGCGCCTGACTTTTCGGCGTCCTCAATCATCGCAAGACCAATACGGTCTTTGATCGAACCACCGGGATTGCCACGTTCGGATTTGATCCACACCTCGGCATTGGGGAACAGTCGGTTCATCCGGATATGCGGGGTTCCGCCGATGGTTGCGAGAATTGAGTCGGCCTTCATGACTTCACTTCCTTGATAGTAGGTTCAAACGTTCGGGCATTGCGCAGTTCGGGAAACAGCCGCGCCCATAGCATGGTTACACATATGGCCCCTATGCCGCCAAACACAACCGCCCCAACTGGGCCTAAAAATGCCGCAGCAACCCCGGACTGCGCCTCACCAAGCTCATTCGAGCCGGAAATTGCAAGCATTGAAACCGATGACACGCGCCCGCGCATTTCATCAGGCGTGTTTAATTGGACAAGCGACGAACGGACATAAACCGAAAGCATATCCGCCGCACCAAGCAGCACGAGCATCGAAAGCGACAGCAGCATATTGGTTGAAAGCCCAAAAACAATCGTCGCAAGGCCAAAGACGACAACCGCCCACAGCATCTTCACCCCGACATTATATTTGAGCGGTCGAAACGAAAACCATAGCGCCAGCGCCGCCGCGCCAAGCGCAGGCGCAGCACGGAGCAGCCCAAGCCCTTGCGGTCCGACATGCAGTATGTCACGCGCATAGACGGGCAGCAGCGCAGTCGCTCCGGCAAGTAGTACCGCAAACAGATCAAGCGTGATCGCACCGAACAGGAAACGTTCACGCCTGACATAACGGAGTCCGTCAATCATTTGCTGCACCGGATGCGCATTGCCCTTGATCACGGGCGGCGCGATAGGTTTGATCAGTGACAATGCGATGATCGCTATACCAAGCGCACTAACGCTGAACCAGTAAGGCGAGGCTGGGCTGATCGCATAGAGCAAACCACCAAGCGCTGGCCCGCCGACCGAGGCTGACTGCCACGCGATTGAACTCATCGCGATCGCCTGGGGTAGAACGGGTGGAGGCACTAAATTGGGCGCAATTGCGCTCATTGCGGGGCTAACGAATACCCGCGCAACACCGTGGAATGCGGCCAACCCAAACAAAATCGGCAGCGTAAGTGCATCCTGCGCCGTCATAACCGCAAGTGTGGCAGCGCAGCCCATATCAATCGCATTGGCCAATCGCGCGATTAGCCGCCGTTCAAACCGATCCGCAACCCAGCCTGCCAGCGGCGTCAGCAATAAGAGTGGTAGAAATTGCGCAATCCCGATGAGGCCAAGCTGAAACGCGGCCTGCTTGGGCGTCATGCCGTAATCGCTGCGCGCGATATCATAGACCTGCCAGCCAATCACGACGACCATCGCCATCGTCGCAAATACTGCTGCAAAGCGCGCGATCCAGAATAAACGGAAATCACGGTAGGCAAGGGGGGATTGGGGTTTCGTCACACTTGCGGCTTAGGTGATGCTCACAAAGCTATCAAGCACACGCTTGCGCCCGCTTTGTTCAAAATCAATCTCAAGCTTGTTGCCTTCAATTTCGGCAATTATGCCGTAGCCGAACTTGCTGTGAAACACACGCAGGCCGATGGTTACGTCACTGCGACCCTTGTTGCCGAGGCTGATCGCACTGCCGCGCGCCTCAACGATGCGCGTCGGCTCGCGGGTGAAGCCGCCGCCGCTTGCCGCGCGTACCCAGCCGGGGCCGCGCCCCGTGCCGCGTTCAATGTGTGCGAAGGGATCGCTGCGTTCACTTGCACTCGCGCGCCACATGCTTTCGCCGCCACTCATGCTGCTTTCATGAAGGATATGCTCGGGCGGCAATTCGCCAACAAAGCGTGACGGGATGCTGCTCGTCCATTGCCCGTAAATCCGGCGGTTGGCGGCATGAAGGATGGTGCAGCGTCGCCGCGCCCGCGTGATCGCGACATAGGCCAACCGACGCTCCTCTTCAAGACTCGCCAGACCGCCTTCATCCATTGCGCGTTGTGACGGAAAGACGCCTTCTTCCCACCCGACGAGGAAGGTGCGGTCAAATTCCAGTCCCTTGGCCGCATGGATTGTCATGATCGTCACTTTTTCACCGTCGGCAACGCCCTCATTGTCCATTACTAGGCTGACATGCTCCAAGAAGGCGCCGAGCGTTTCATACTCCTCCATCGCGCGAGCAAGTTCGGAAAGATTTTCAAGCCGCCCCGCATTTTCGACTGATTTCTCGGTCTGGAGCATCGCGGTATAGCCGCTTTCATCAAGGATCAGCCGCGCCAGATCAGCATGGGGCAGCGCGCTCGCTTGATCACGCCAGCGCGCGACATTGGCCACAAAGCCGCCAAGCGCGCGCCGCGCCTGCGGGGTCAATTCATCACTATCAAGGATTCGCGCCGCCGCGCTGATCAGTGAGATTTGCTCTGCCCGCGCGAGCATCTGCACCTTCGCCACGGCTTTATCGCCAAGCCCTCGCTTGGGCTGATTGACGATGCGTTCAAACGCCAGATCATCGGCGGGCTGATTGATCAGCCGCAGGTAAGCAAGCGCATCGCGGATTTCGGCGCGCTCATAAAAGCGGAAGCCGCCGATAATCTTGTACGGCATCCCGATGCTGATGAAGCGTTCCTCAAATTCACGCGTCTGAAACTGCGCGCGGACAAGGATTGCACAACCATCAAGGCTGTTCCCGGCGCGTTGGTGCGTTTCGATCATCTCGCCAACGCGGCGTGCTTCCTCTGGGCCATCCCACACGCCGATGACGTCAACCTTCTCACCCTCGGCCTCTTGCGTCCATAACGTCTTACCAAGCCGCCCGCCATTGTGCGCGATCAGCCCCGATGCGGCCCCTAGGATATGCGGGGTTGATCGGTAATTTTGTTCCAACCGGATGATAGCTGCGCCGGGGAAGTCCTTCTCAAACTTCAATATATTTTCCACCATCGCGCCGCGCCACGAATAGATTGAC